>NZ_RZPQ01001166.1:0-1148 GCF_003999135.1 Mesorhizobium sp. M7A.F.Ca.CA.004.06.1.1
GGTTGAGGGTGCCGGTTGCCTTGCCGGAAACCTTGTCGCCGGTCAGCGTCGCCTGATCGAGCACCACGCCGCCGGCAATCGTGTAGCTGCCGGCCGCATCGACGGCGAGCGGTCCGAGCCCGGCCTGCCGGGTCTGGCTGGTTTCGATACCGGCCAGTTGCGCATTGAAGCGGACGTCGGGAGCGGCCGGCGGTCCCGTCAAACCAGCCGTGCCGCTGAGCGTGCCCACAGCATCGAGGCCGGGCGAAAATCCATTGGCGAGCGCCGCGGGCAGTGCCGAAAATTGCGCCGCGAGATCGAGCGTCTGGCCAGCTGTCCCGGACAAGGTCACCGAGCCGCCGCCGACGTCGAGCGCCAGCCTTTCGATGCTGGTCGTGCCGTTGGCGATGCTTAGTGTCGATGCCTGGGCGATTGCCGCCTTGATGCCACGAACCGTCGCCTCGCCCGAGGCAATCTCGATGCTCGTCGTGCCGTCGGCGATCTTCACCCGGCCGGCAGCGGTCGCCGGAATGCCCGCTATGGTGGCGCCGCCGGTAAAATTGGTCCAGTCGCCATCACGCTTCAGGTCGACGCCGATGCCGCCGATTTCCGTGGTCCCGGAGGTGACGCTGTCGGCCTTGATCGTACCTGATATCGCAGGCGCCTTGAGATAATTGGCGATCAGTGCATTGACTGTGATGGCCTTGGCCATCACCTCGCCGCGCGCGATCGATGTGCTCTTCGCATCGATCGCAACGGAGGGCGCGTCGCCATCCCCCGCGAAGCGGATGGTTCCGTCGATGTCTCCCGTTATCGCCTGGCCGGCAAGTGCGGCCAGCTGGTCGATGGCAGGTGCATCGAGCGTCAGCGTGCCGAGCGGCATGAATTTGTCGTCGAGCGCGAGATCACCCGAGACCTTGTTGTCGCCGAGCGAGACCAGAAAACCATTGATCGAACGCTTGCCTTCGCTCGTCACCAGCGCTGCTTTGATGTCGAGCGGCTGGTCGTCGACGGAGCCGGTCAGCGAGACATTGGCGGCGGGACTGGTGATATCGGCCTTGCCGCTAGCCGTCAGCTTGATGCTCTTCACCGTGCGGCCCGATGCCGTCAGGCTGTCGCTATCGGCGGTAACCGTGAAATCCGGCGCCGTCATGGCGCCGCTTGCCGAC
>NZ_RZPQ01001167.1:0-1146 GCF_003999135.1 Mesorhizobium sp. M7A.F.Ca.CA.004.06.1.1
GTTCAAGATGTGCGTCCAGAATCAGGGCGAGGACCAGCACGTCGCGGCCGCGTCAGTCGGCGATGGCGGAAACCGCCAGTTCCTGCTGCTTACCTTGCCTACCGGCGGCGGTTCCCTGAAGGTCGAGACCGTCTCAAGAAGCAGCAACCCGGTCGCCGGGATCGCTGCCGCCTATGCCGGTCTCATGGACGTGTTCAAAGCCGCTGCCTGACCGCTGACGACAATCCCGAGGATTCCAAGGGGCGATCCATCGGCGTCGGCTAAGCAAGTTTTGCGTGTTGGATGGCGATAGCGGCTTGCGCAATGCGCTTGCGCGACACACCTTAAGTCGACGCAAGGAGAGCCCCCCGCATGGATCAGATCGCCAACCCCGCACCCGGTTTCCAACGCAACCCGGACAAAATCATCACTGTCGAGCCCTATGCCGGCACCGTTACCGTGCGTGTCGGAGACGTGGTCATCGCTTCAACAACGAAGGCCAAGGTGCTGACCGAGGCCCCCTATCCGGCGGCCTTCTACATTCCGTTCGCCGACATCGATTTCGGCAAGCTCGGCCGCACCGACCACTCGACCCATTGCCCCTACAAGGGCGATGCAAGCTATTGGAGCGTGCTGCCTGCCGGCGAGACCGGCCAGAACGCCATGTGGGCGTACGAGCGGCCTTTCGACGAAATGGCTGAAATCCGCAACCACGGCGCATTCTACGCTAGCAAGGTCACGATCGAAGCCAAACCGGACTGAGCCAACGCCGAGGGCATCGAGATCCGCTCGGCTGGCCAGTCACTCCGTCGTGCCGTTATTGCCGATGCCCTCGGCATCGTCGAGCCGCACAAAGGTCAAGCCCTTGGCCTTGAGCGCCAGCAGCCCCTGCACCACGCCTTCGCCGGCCGCATGGGTCGGCTGGTTGATGTGCGAGATGATGACGTCGCCATCCTTGGCCGCCGCGATGCGCCGGGCGGTCTCCTTGGCGCCAAGCAAAGAGCCGCCGTCGCCATTTATCGAGAATCCCGCGACCTTGAAGCCAAGCTTGCGGATCATGGCGATTGCCGACGGGCTGTATTCGGCGGTTGCGCCACGAAACCATTTCGGCGCCGGCTCGCCGGTCCCGGTAAGAGCGGCGGCTCCCGATTCGACCTCGGCCAGCAC
>NZ_RZPQ01001168.1:0-1143 GCF_003999135.1 Mesorhizobium sp. M7A.F.Ca.CA.004.06.1.1
GAATGAAAGGCAGGACTCTGACGCGCCCGGTAAGCCCCATGGTTTCGACCAGTTCGGCAAGCGCATGCTCGCGCTCGGTGCTTTCGAAGGCGCCGCCGACCAGCCGCACCTCGATCCTCGACTGGAGTTCTGCCGGCATCGCGGCGATCGCCTCCAGCAGGATTTCCTGCCCCTTGATCCGGTTGATGCGGCCGAGCAGCAGCACCCGCAATGGGCGCTTGCCGTCATAGGTGGTCGGTTCGACCGCCGCCGGCCCGGCAACGCCGTTGTAGACGACATGCGTGCGCGCGGTCTTGGGATCGCCGAAAGCGGCGCGCGTCGCGCGCGAGTTGAAGATCAGATCGGCATGGCTCCAGCGCATCAGGCCGACGAGTATCCTGCGCATGGCGCCTTCGGGGATTTCGTGGATGTGCAGGACGGCCTTTTGGGGAAGAAGGCGTGCGGCCAGCGCGTAGTCGGCCACGATCGAGGTGTTGACATAGACGAGGTCGCAATCCTTGAGCCGCCGCCACGCCCTGAACACGGCAATTGGCAATCGCGCCATCTCGACGGTCGCAAGGCGCGCAATGGCCTGGCGCCTCAGCACCCACAGCGGTTCGAATACGATCCGGCTGGCATGCGCTTCCAGAATCCGCACGATCGGCCCGCTACGTGGCAAAACCACTTCGATGTCGGCCGACGGAAACGCGGCGCGCAGCGCGGCAACGCTCTCCGCAAAGCTGCGGTCAGAACCATAGAGTTCATAACCCTGATGAACGCAGGCAATCCGCATCTTTATATCCCGCCGGGTGCTACAACCATCGCGCTGGGCGATTGTGGCAGAAGCCCGTCCGCAAGAATCATGCCTGGTTCGATACGCCCGACTGCCGGCCGTACGCCCCAGGCATTGCTTCGTTTCGATACAGCTACGCACAGAAGGGTTGACCGAGAATGAAACAACCATCGGCTTCAACACCGTTTTTTTACAACCCCGCGCGATGATCCCTCGCAGGATACCGAAATCGGGAGGTGGCACGGAAGTTGCCATCTGCTCATTATAAATTAAGCAATATCTAATGTATGAGACATGTGAAAGTGCCGCCGGCCATGAAACCAGAAACGCCCGCCATTCTGATCCTGGGGACCCGCGGCATACCCGCGGCC
>NZ_RZPQ01001169.1:0-1142 GCF_003999135.1 Mesorhizobium sp. M7A.F.Ca.CA.004.06.1.1
GGCATCCGCCATATCGGCGAAACGACGGCCGCCGTGCTTGCCCGCACCTTCTCGACCATCGAGGAGATGATCCGGGTCGGCAAGGAGACAGCGGCAGCGGAGGATCCACACACGGTTTTCCCCTCGGTCAACGGCATCGGCGATACCGTGATCGATGCGTTGCGCGACTTCTTCGGCAATGAGCGCAATGACGACGTGCTTGACGCGTTGCTCCGCCAAGTCAAGCCGAAGCCGTATATCGTCAACGTCTCGGCCGACAGCGAGGTCGCCGGCAAGACGGTCGTGTTCACGGGCTCGCTGGAGAAGATGACACGCTCCGAAGCCAAGGCGATGGCGGAGCGCCTGGGCGCCAAGGTCGCGGGCTCGGTTTCGGCAAAGACGGATCTGGTGGTCGCCGGGCCGGGTGCCGGCTCCAAGCTCAAGCTCGCCAGCGAACTCGGCATCGAGGTGATCGACGAGGATGGCTGGCTGGTACGGATCGGCAAGGCGTGATGGAAGGCGCATTCAAGGGTTTCGGCCCGAAAGCCATTCCGTTCCTGAAGGCGCTGGATTTCCACCAGAGCCGAGAGTGGTTTTTGGAGAACCGTGACCTGTTCGAACAGGAATTGCGCGATCCGCTCAGTGATCTCGTGGACACGCTGACCGAACGCTTCCAAGAGGCCGGGCTCGGCCTGCGCGGTGATCGCAAGAAGTCGCTGTTCCGCATCAATCGCGACGTGCGCTTCGCCAAAGACAAGCGGCCCTACAACAGGCATTTGTCGGCCATCCTGTCGCCCGACGGCACCAAGATGGAGCAGGGTGTGTTCTACGTGCATATCGGGCTTGAGCGCTGTTTTGCCGACATTGCCTGGTGGCAGCCGGAACCGGCGCTGCTGCTGGCGATGCGCAAAGCCATCGCGACAAAGCCGGACAATTTTCGCGGCCTGGTGGCGGCGTTGAAGAAGAACCGGCTTGAACTCGAGACCGAAGGCCGTATGAAGCGTACGCCATGCGGCTTCGAGGAAATCAGTGATCCCGATCTGGTCGCCGCCATCCGCCACCGGCATTTCTATGTCCAGCATGTCATCGATCCGGCGGGAATCCATACGGCTGATCTGGTCGACGAACTCGTCGATTTCACCTTGCGCGCCAAGCCGCTGCTC
>NZ_RZPQ01000116.1:0-10948 GCF_003999135.1 Mesorhizobium sp. M7A.F.Ca.CA.004.06.1.1
TCCAGGACCCGTACGGGTCCTGGAAGACCAGCTGGATGTAGCGCCGCATCAGGCGCATGTCTTCGTGGTTGAGGGCGAGCAGGTTCTGGCCCCGGAACCAGCTTTCGCCGCTGGTGGGCTCGATCAGCCGCATCAGGCAGCGTCCGAGAGTCGACTTGCCGCAACCGGATTCGCCGACGAGGCCCAGCGTTTCGCCCGGCGCCAAGTCAAAGGACACATCGGCCACCGCACGCACATGGGCAACCGCGCGATCGAAGACGAGGCCACCGCGAACCGGAAAATCCTTGACAAGATGGCGCACGGAAAGCGCTGCCGCCGGCTTGGTTTCGACTTGAGTTTGCTCCACTGCGCTCATGGGGCCATGCTTCCACTGTCCAGTTCTGCCGCCGCCAGCGAGGCGCTATGGAAGGGCGGCAAGGTCGTCGCGAAATGGCAGGCCGAGAAGCGGCCGCCTATGTCGTGCAAAGGCGGATCCTCGGTCCTGCAGCGTGCCTCGGCATAGATGCAGCGCGGATGGAAGGCGCAGCCGCCCGGCAAGCGCCCAAGTGCGGGTGGCGAGCCATCGATCGAAAACAGCCGCTCGCGGCTTTCCTCGAGATTGGGGATCGAGGCAATGAGGCCGCGCGTATAGGGATGGCGCGGGTCGGCGAACAGCTCGGATACGCCAGCCTGTTCGACGACACGGCCGGAATAGACGACCGCGACGCGGTCGGCATGACCGGCGACGACGCCGAGATCATGGGTAATCAGCACCAGGCCAAGGCCGAGCCGCTCCTGCAACGAACGCAGCACTGCCAGTATCTGCGCCTGCACCGTCACATCGAGCGCCGTGGTCGGTTCGTCGGCGATCAGCAAATCGGGATCGTTGGCGACGGCCATGGCGATGACCGCGCGCTGGCGCATGCCGCCGGAGAATTCATGCGGATACTGGTTCACCCGGCGCTCCGGCTGCGGGATCGCCACCAGATTGAGCAATTCCACCGCCCGCGCCATGGCCTGCTTGCGGGTGACGCGCTGATGCAGCCTGACCGCCTCGGCGATCTGGGCGCCGACGGTCATCACCGGGTTTAGCGAGGACAGCGGGTCCTGAAAAATCATGGCGATGCGCGCGCCCCTGATCTTGCGCATTTCGCGTGACGATTTGCCGACCAGTTCGTCGCCGTTGAAGCGGACCGAACCGGTGACGACCGCGTTCTTCGACGTCAGGCCGAGCGCGGCGAGCATGCCGACGGACTTGCCCGAGCCGGATTCCCCGACAATGCCGACCACTTCGCCCTTGGCGACTTCGAGGTCGATGCCGCGCACCGCTTCGAACTGATCGCCTGCCCGCCGGAAGCCTACCCGCAGGCCGCGTATGGACAGCAGCGGCTCGCGCTCGCCTGCCTTGTCGGCTGCGCCGGACTGCGCTGAAGATATCTGTGCGCTCATCGCTTAATCCGACCTTGGATCGAGAATGTCGCGCAAGCCGTCGCCGATGAAGTTGAAGCCGAGCACGATGGTGAGGATGGCGACGCCCGGACCGAAGGCGATCCACCATTGGTAGAAATGGACGGCGCCATCGGAGATCATCGACCCCCATTCGGGCGTCGGCGGCGTGGCGCCGAGACCGATGAAGCTGAGCGACGCGGCAAGCAGCACGACCTGGCCGAGATCCATCGTCGCGCTGATCAGCACCGGGGTCCAGCAAAGCGGCAATATGTGCGTGAACAGCACGCGGCGCGGCCTGGCGCCGGCGGCGATCGCCGCCTCGACATGCTCACGCTCCTTCACCTCCAGCACCTGCGCCCGCATCAGCCGGGCATAGACCGGCCACCAGACCAGAACCATGGCGATGGCGGCATTGCCGAGGCCCGGCCCAAGCGACGCCGCGACGGCCATAGCCAGCAGCATCGGCGGGAAGGACAGAGTGACGTCGACAAGCCGCATGATCGCCGCACCGGTCAGCCCGCCGACGAACCCGGAAATGGCACCGAGCAGCGAGCCGATCACCACAGCCGAGACGACGACCAGAACCGCGATCGGCAGCGAATGCGCCGCCCCGTGCAAGGTGCGGGCGAGAACATCGCGGCCGAGAGCATCGGTGCCCAGCCAGTGCGCCCAGCTCGGCGGCTGCAAGCGGCGCGCGACCATTTCGAGCGGATCGAACTGCACGATTAAGGCGGCGAAGACGGTCATGAACAGCCAGAACAGGATGACGACCGTGCCGATGACCAACGGCGCGGTCAGCCATTCGGGAACAGCGGCGGAATGGGATTTGGTTGTGACCGCCGACATCAGCTCAACCTCACGCGCGGATTGGCCACCACGTAGAGGATGTCCGTGATGAGGTTGGTGACCAGGAAGGCGAGGCCGCCGACGATGGTGACGCCGATGATCGCCGGGAAGTCGAGCGCGCGCGCCGCCTCGACGGCATAGGAGCCCATGCCGGGCCAGGAAAAGATGGTTTCTGTCAGCACCGCGCCGGTGATCAGATAGGCGAAGGAATAGCCGATGACGGTCAGGGTCGGTACCATGGTGTTGCGCAACGCATGGACGATGACGACGCGGAATTCGCTCGCCCCCTTGGCGCGCGCGGTGAGGACGAACTCGCGGCTCATCACATCAAGCATGTTGGCGCGCACCAGCCGCGATATGGTGCCGGAAACCGTCCAGCCGAGGACGAAGGCCGGCAGAAGCAGGTGCCAGAGCGCGTCCTTGAAGACGGTCCAGTCGCCAGCCAGAAGCGAATCGATGGTCAGGAAGCCGGTGATGCCGGGCGGCAATGCCAGGCGGGCATCGACCCTGCCCGGCCCCGGCAGCCAGTTCAGCATGACGGAGAAGATGAACAACAGGCCGAGCCCCGACCAGAACACCGGCAGCGAAGAGCCGAACAAGGCGAACAGCCGCGCGCCATGATCGATCAGGCTGTTGCGGAAATAGGCGGCCAGCACACCAAGCACAATGCCGAGCGTGGTGCCGAAGATCATCGCAGCGAAAACCAGTTCGAGCGTTGCCGGCAAGCGGTAGAGAATGTCGGTGCCGACATTGCGCTTGGTGATGAACGAGGTGCCAAGATCGCCGCTCAGCAGATTCCCAAGATATATCATATAGCGTTCCGGCAAAGGACGATCGAGACCCCAGCGCGCCTTGGCGGCGGCCACCACTTCGGGGTTGCTCATCTGCTGTTCGGCGACAATCGCGGTCAGCGGATCGCCCTTGGTCACCGTAGTGATCAGGAAGGCGATGGTGACGATGCCGAGCACCAGAAACGGCATGGCGATAAGCCGGCGCAAAATATAGCGAGACACGTGGCTACCTTCACAAGGAGGGGCTTCGTAAGATGGCACAGGGCGCTTGGAGATGCCATCGAGGGAAGCATATTGACAGTGGGGGAAAGCGCCTGTCAATATAAATGGAATTTAATTTCATTTTTTAGACAACGCCGGCGACGCTGGCCCGACAGGCGGACGACGACGCCAGAAAGACCTCAGCGTGCGCAAGCGAGCCACCAGGGACGAGACGGAGCTTGAAGGCGAAGGCGCGCAGCTTTCGTCGTCGCTGGTGCGCGGGCTCGGCATCCTGCGCGCCTTCCGCCCGGGCGATGCCTCACTCGGCAACCAGGACATCATTGCCCGCACCGGCCTGCCCAAGGCCACGGTTTCACGCATCACCTATACGCTAAGCGCGCTCGGCTATCTCCTCTACGACAAGGACCTTGGCCGCTACAGCCTGGGACCCGCCACCGTGGCGCTGGGCTATTCGGCGCTCAGTTCCAGCGCCGTCGTTCACGTCGCCCGGCCGCTGATGCAGCCGCTGGCCGACCTGACCGGTGCGGCGGTGGCGCTCGGCACGCGCGACAGCCTCAACATGGTCTATCTGGCCAATTGCCGGTCGGAGAGCCTTGTCACGCTGCGCCTCAATCCAGGCTCCTACCTGCCGATCTGGAAGACATCGATGGGGCTGGCCTATGCGGCGGCCCTTTCACCTGAGGAGCGCGCTCGCCTTGTGGAGGCTTTGCAGGAGGCCGAGCCGGACAGGGCGGCGATGATCGGGGCGGCGATCGACGATGCGATCGCCCAGTATGCAGACAAGGGCTATGTGACGTCGTTCGGCGCCTGGCACAGCTATATTCATGCGGTCGGCGTGCCGTTCCGTCCGAGTGACGGCTCGCCGCTGGTTGCCATCACCTGCGGCGGCATCGGCGAGATCATCACGGAAGAGCGCGCGCATGCCGAGATCGGACCGGCGCTGGTGGCGATGGTGAAGGCGCTGGGCAGAGAGCTCGAGGGAAATCCCGGGTAACGGGATTGGCCCAGACGATCGGCCTCGCATGCCGGCTTGAACTCGCCTGATGGGGACCGCACAGTCGCAGTCGATGGTATGGCGGTCGCGTGCCGTCATCGTCCATCGGGTTGGGATGATCGGGAAAATAGGATGCCGATGAATTTTACAGGGCGGTTCAGCGGTCGAGCGGCGGTGATCACCGGCGGCGCTTCAGGCATCGGTCTGGCAGTGGCTCAGAGGATTGTCGAAGAGGGCGGACGGGTTTCAGTCTGGGATCGCGATCCGGCTCAGATCGAACAGGCCAAAGCCACCCTTCCCGGCCTCCACGGTGTTGCCATCGACGTCGCCGATGCGGCCGGCGTGGAACGCGCCAAGCAGTCGGCGATCGAAGCGCTTGGCGGTGTCGACATCCTGGTCACCAGTGCGGCGATCACCGGGCCGAACATGACGACCTGGAACTATTCGACCGAGGATTGGCAGAAGGTCATCGACATCAACATCAACGGCGTCTTCTACTGCAACAAGGCGCTCGTGCCGCACATGCTCGAGCGCAACTATGGCCGCATCGTCAACATCGCCTCGATCGCCGGCAAGGAAGGCAATCCCAACGCTTCGGCCTACAGCACCTCGAAGGCCGCGGTGATCGGCCTGACCAAGTCGCTCGGCAAGGAACTGGCCAAGACCAAGGTGACGGTCAATTGCGTCACACCGGCGGCCGTGCGCACCGCTATCTTCAAGCAGATGAGCCAGGAGCACATCGACTTCATGCTGTCCAAGATACCGATGGCGCGCTTCGGCGAGGTCGAAGAGGTGGCGGCGCTGATCTGCTGGATTGCCTCGGAAGAGTGTTCGTTCACGACCGCCGCCGTGTTCGACGTTTCCGGCGGCCGCGCCACCTACTGAGGCAGGACGCGTTTCAATTCCGCGTGACGACGCAACGAACGGGAGCGTAGGGGCGTATAGTCCCAGGCGTCGAATCGACGTTGACGCAACAAAGCTATACGGGAAAGCTATGACGCGGCATGACAGTTCAGCATGCGTGATGATCTGCCGATGCGGGGCAACTGGTTGGCGGTTGACGGACGCTGCAACCATCCGGCGGGAGCTTGTTTCCTTTGCTTAGAGCCGAGCCTGCCGCGCTGTCCGACGACGAGCTTCTGGACCGCTATCAGCGCGCCGCCTTCGACTATTTCCTCGAGAACGTGAACCCCGAAAACGGATTGGTCGCCGACACGTCGCGGCCGAATTCGCCGGCCAGCATCGCTGTCGTCGGCTTCGCGCTGTCCAGTTATCCGATCGGCGTCGAGCGCGGCTGGATGGCGCGCGATGCCGCCGCGAAGCTGACGCTGGCCGCGCTGCGCTTCTTCTCGGCCAGCCCGCAAGGCCATAGCGACGACGTCACCGGCCACAAGGGTTTCTACTACCATTTCCTCGATATGCGGACCGGCCTGCGCGTCTGGCGCTGCGAACTGTCGATGGTGGATACGGCATTGCTGATATCGGGCATGCTGGTGGCGGGCGCCTATTTCTCCGGTGACGATGACGAGGAAGCCGAAATCCGCCAACTGGCCGAGGCGCTCTACCGGCGCGTCGACTGGCGGTGGGCACAAGGCTCAAGCCCGACCTTGCGACAAGGCTGGAAGCCGAAGAGCGGCTTTCTCCACTATGGCTGGGAGGGCTACAACGAAGCCACGATCCTCTACATCCTGTCGATGGCTTCGCCCGACAGCCCGACCTCGGACAACAGCTACGAGGGCTGGACGGCGACCTATCAGTGGGAAAACATCTACGGCTACGACGTGCTGTATGGCGGTCCGCTGTTCATGCACCAGTTCTCGCATGCCTGGATCGATTTCGCCGGCATCCGCGACGCCTTCATGCGCGAGAAGAACTCGGACTATTTCGAAAACAGCCGCCGCTCGACCTATCTGCACCGCGACTATGCACGCCACAACCCTTACGGCTATGGCGGCTACGACGAGAACCTTTGGGGTCTTTCGGCGGGCGACGGGCCAGGCGGTTTTCGCACCAGCGTGGAGCGACAGCGCCGGCGGTTTTCCGGCTATGCCGCGCGCGGCGCGCCGTTCGGGCCCGATGACGGGACGATCGCGCCTTGGTCCTATCCGGCATCACTGCCTTTCGCCCCGGAGATCTGCTTGGCGGCGTTGCGCCATCTCGGTGATCGCTACCCCGAGGTGATCGGTAATTTCCGACTGCCGAGCGGTTTCAACCCGACATTGGCGAACCGGCGTAAGTTCGGGAGGCACGGCTGGGTGTCGGAAGGCCACTATGGGCTGGATCAAGGCATCGTGGTGATGATGATCGAGAACCATCGGTCAGGGTTGATCTGGAGACTGATGCGGTCAAATCAACACATCCGCAACGGCCTGCGCAAGGCCGGGTTCAATGGCGGCTGGCTGTCTCAGCCAGCAAGCCCGGCGTCGGGTGGCGGCGATGTCGCGTGACCGGACCAGGGCTACCGCCTTTCCTGTCGATCACAACGACATTGAGCTGATCAAGGGCGCCCATCCGCCGCACTGGAAGAACCCGCAGCCGGACGATCCCTACAATATCGTGGTCATCGGTGCCGGGCCGGCTGGGCTGACCGCCGCCTACGAAGCGGCCGGCCTCGGCGCAAAGGTCGCGCTCATCGAGCGCAACCTGATCGGCGGAACTTGCGTCAATGTCGGTTGCATCCCGTCGAAGTCGATCATCCGCACCGCAAGGCTTTATGCCGACATGCGCGATGCCGAGAATTTTGGCGGCGACATGCCGGACCGTCTTCACGTCAACTTTCAGCGCGCCATGACGCGGATGCGGCAGATCCGGCAGCGGATCAGCCGCGCCGATGCCGCCGATAGCCTGATTTCCGAAGGCATCGACCTTTATTTCGGCGAAGCGCGGTTTTCCGGAAGGGACGCTGTCACGGTCGCCGGACAAACCTTGCGTTTCAGGAAGGCGCTGATCGCGACAGGCGCGCGCCCGAGGCTGCCGACCATCCCGGGGCTGGTCGAGGCCGGCTATCTCAGCAACGAGACCATGTTCGATCTCACGGAGTGCCCGAAGCGGCTTCTGGTCATCGGCGGCCGCCCGCCCGGTTGCGAGGCGGCGCAGGCCTTCTGCCTGCTGGGCGCGAAGGTCATCCAGGCGCAGCGCGAACCGATGTTCCTGCCCGGTGAGGAACGCGATGCCGCCCAAATCCTTTCGGACGCGCTGGCGCGCGAGGGTGTCGAGGTTCGCCTCAACACCGAGGTGGTGGCGGTGCGGACGGAAGGCGGCAAGAAGCTCGCCGACCTGGTGTGCGACGACATCACGACGACGATTTCCGTCGATGAGATCATCACTGGCATCGGCCGATCGCCCAATGTCGACGGCCTCGACCTGGAAAACGCCGGGGTGGCATACGATGCCGACGGTATCAAGGTGGACGACTGTCTCCGCACCACAAATCCGCGCATCTATGCGGCGGGCGATGTCTGCCTCGCCTATAAATTCACCCACACCGCCGAGGCGACAGCCCGCATGGTCGTGCGCAATGCCCTGTTTCTCGGACGCAGGAAGCTGAGCGAACTGGTCATTCCGTGGTGCACCTATACCGATCCGGAGATCGCCCATGTCGGCCTCTATCCGGCGGAGGCGCGCCAGAACGGCATCCCGGTCAAGACCTATACAGTGCTGATGCACGATGTCGCCCGTGCGGTTATGGACGGCGAGGAGGAGGGTTTTGTCAAAATCCACGTCAGGGAGGGGTCCGACCGCATCCTGGGCGCCACGGTCGTTGCCAGCCATGCCGGCGAGATGATCAATGCGGTGTCGCTGGCGATCAAATCGGGCATGGGATTGCGTGCGCTGGCCGACGTCATCCATCCATTCCCGACGCAGGCGCAAGGCATCAAGATGGCCGGCGACGCCTATCGGCGGACAAGGCTCACCTCATCGTGGAAGCGTCTGGCGGGCCGCTGGTTGGCGTGGTCCAGGCGATGGTGATATTCCGGCAGCCTGCCGCAACTGGTGCATCTGACAATCAGCGACGATGCGGCGCTTGACGAAAGGCTCGTCGGCTGAACAAGTCGAAGCCGATTGTTATGGTTTGGGGCCGTCACGCATGCCGTCTGGAATGAAGTCTCAGGCGCAAAGCCCAGAGCGTCCACTTTGAAACCCGCGGGCGCACAACCGCTCGACGCTGTCTCCGCGGCGAAAGCCGGGCGACGTGTGCTGGTTGTGTCCCACGATCCAGCCTTTCCGCCGATCTCAGGCGCGGATCTGCGGAACTATCGCAATGCTGAGTCTGCTGCGCAATTCGGCCCGGTCTGCCTGGTATCTGTGCTGCCGCAGGCGACGGAAACAACCGATCCGTCGATCCGCACCGAAGCCTTGTCGATCAAGGGAGAGGCCCGCTCCAGTTCGATCGGGTGGTGGCGTATAAGGGCGGAGCGTCGCATCTCGCGCGTCGCCTTGACGCGGCTGGAGACACTGGTTCGGGACTTCCGCCCGGACACGGTGCTGATCGAGGGCATCGGCCTGTTCAAGCTGCTGCGGCCTTTGCGGGCACTGACGAAACAGCTCATCCTCGACATGCACAATGTTGAGTCCGACCTGGCGGGTCAGCTGCGGCACGTCGATGCGAAGCGGGCTGCGGTGGCGACGATCAGCGAGGGCCTTGGCATCAGGCGTCTCGAGAGAAAGGCGCTTGCCCTTGTCGACAGGGTCTGGGTCTGCTCGAGCCAGGATCGAGAGCGGTTGATGGCGCTTTCCCGGCACAAGTTGCCGATCGATGTCGTTCCAAACGGAATTCCGCACGCCGGGCACAGCCCCGAAACGCTGCCCGCCGAGCCCGTATCCGACGAAAGCTTTCCGGTGATCCTGTTCGTCGGCCATCTCGGCTATCCGCCAAACGTCGATGCCGTCCAGAGGTTAGCCGGCTCCATACTTCCGCGCATCCGACTGGCCTTGCCGACCGCGACACTGATTCTCGCCGGGCGCAACCCGACAACGGCCGTGCAAGCGCTGGCAGGATTGCCTGGCGTGGAGATCGTCGAAGACCCCGGAGACATGGCGCCGCTTCTGTCGAGAGCGCATCTCACCATCATCCCGCTTGCGGCAGGCGGCGGCACCCGCATCAAGATTCTGGAGGCGATGGCGTGGGGCGTGCCGGTGATCGCCACGCCTCTGGCGGCCGAGGGCCTGGACCTGGTCGACGGGGAGGAACTGCTGCTGTCGGATACCGATGAAGGACTTGCCGAGACGGCTGTCGGACTTTGCCTGGACGCGGACCGCAGGGCACGGCAGCGCATCCGCGCGCATCAAGCGGTTTGGGCAAGGTTCGGCCCAGAAGCCATCCGCAATGCCGTCCGCGGCGGGCTGGGGCTGGACGAGGCTGGCACATGATCCCTCCCTCCACCAGATATGGAGGAGCGACGTCGCTCCACATCGCTTGCAGGAGCTCCGCTTCGCACCGCGTCCAACCGGAATTTCGTGGCCTGCCCTATCGGGATGCGTGCTGAAGCTCTTGCCGAATGGGGCCGAGATAGGTTTGCGGATGCAAGCGTCGCCAAACATGGTCCCGGTCGGTCAGATGCGCGACCTGCTCTATCCAGCGTCTCGGCGCATCGGGGTCCCTCACCTCATGCCAGTCGTCGACGATAATGACAGGCAGGCCCTGGTAGAGCGGGTCGAGCGGCGAGGTCCTGGTGACGACGATGCAGCCGAGATAAAACAGCTCCCATGTCCTATGGCAGTCCAGGCCGTTGCCTTCGGTGGACAGCACGAGCGGGTATTGCGAGTACAGTTGCCAGATCGAGCGCTGCGAGACGCGTTTCGTCAGGAAATCGACGTGCGGACATCCGCCCAGGGCATCAAGCAGTTCCCGGCGCTGCCTCGAGCCATTGCTGATGCTGAAATCCGAGAACAGCCTGGGCGGACGGCGGTCCACATGATCCTGCCGGGCGCGTATGATTTCCAGTTGCTTCACAAGCCCTGCCGGCGTGGCAAGAGACCTAGGCGTGTGAAGATCGAGCCCGATCGGGAAAGGCTTCACCCTGGGGTGAGTGCCATCACAATTCTGGCTGTACCAGGAGACCAGGAAAGGGTTGGCGAGAAGCTGGTCGACGGTGTCCTTCGCCAAATCCGACGGCACCGAAGCATCCCCATCGGTCGTCAGCAGCGTGAATGGTGCCGTAATCGTCGGCAGCACGATCCTGACAAACGTGTCGAGGTCGCAGGTTTGCGCATCCCTGGACAAGGTGCTCAGGCGCAGCCAGACGATGCCATGCGCGCCGCTGTAATGTTGGCGGAAAAATGCCTCGCTCTGCGTAGATGCAGTTGGCGCGTTGCGATACCAGCGCGGCCCGGCGAAATCGCAGAAATGCCCGATGCCCTGCGACCACAGCACGGGCGGAACGCCAAGAAACCTTAGCGCCCTGGAGTAGACGGCTCTTTTGACAGCCCTTCGAAACCTGCCCATCGGCAACTCCTAGCGCGGATGCCAATAGCGTTGCAACGTCCTGCCTTGCACCGCCTTGAGCCGAACCAGGGGCCAAAAATTTCGAACCGTCTGGCGGCATCGCAACTGGCTGACGATCTCGCCGGCTGCAGTGCCGCGGCCAACCCCCCGGCTCGGCCGGAGGCACACGGCGGATTGTGGCAAAGGTCGAAGTGCTTGCGGTTCAGCGCAAGACCGCACGTC
>NZ_RZPQ01001170.1:0-1142 GCF_003999135.1 Mesorhizobium sp. M7A.F.Ca.CA.004.06.1.1
CGGTGATCATGGGTGAACGCGAGATTGCGCGCGGGATTGTGGAAGAAGTTCTCGGTTCCAAACCGGAGTTGAGGCGCGAAACCGCCGAGCCATCGGTGGCCTGAGTCCCAAAGCCAAGCTGCATTCTCGCACGCTGGCAACCTGATTGGCTCGACCAGCCTTTCAAGTGAGCATTACGCCACGAATGCAGAGCCGCCATTTTGCGCGATACCACTGAGGTATTTGGCCGGCGGCTTCCCAAGCGCCTTCTTGAACATGGTGATGAAGGCCGTGACCGAACCATAGCCGAGATCGCCCGAGACTTGCTGGACACTCTTGCCGGACGCCAGTTCCCGAATTGCAACGATCAAGTGCAATTGCTGGCGCCAGCGCCCGAAACTCAGCCCTGTCTCCTTTGTCACAAGGCGGGCGAGGCTGCTCTCGCTGAGCGCCATGCGCTTGGCCCAGTCCGCCAGCGTGCTGCGGTCGGCAGGGTCTTGCGCCAACGCCTCGGCGATCCTGTTCAAGCGCGGCTCGGATGAGATCGGCAGGTGCAATTGCTGGACAGGCATGCGTGGCAATTCGGTGAGCAGCATTTTGGTCAAGAGTTCGCCCCTCGCCTCGTCGTCCTGCAGCCGATCGGAAAGCTCGATGATCAATTCGCGCAGCAGTGGCGAGATCGAAAGCGTGCAGCACCGCTCCGGCAGGTCGGCCGCTCCCGGCTCTATGTAGACGAAAAAAATCCGGGCGTTGGCGGTTGCGACATTGCTGTGCTCCATGCCGCCGGGGATCCACACCCCGCAATGCGGCGGCACCATCCATAGACCGCTTGGAACGCGGCATGTGACGCCGCCGCCGAGCGCGAAGACGAGCTGGCCTTTGCGGTGCCGGTGGGCGGGGACTTCCGCTCGGGTGTCGGGGATGTCGACGCGCACGGCAATCGCCAACGCGGAAGGGTCATCCACATCGAGATCAAGCCAGGGGTAGCTGAGGGGCCGTCTCATGATTGACTGCTATTAGCGATGAAACGCCATGATAGCTAAATTCTTTAACCGCGGAAGTCGATAGGCTCCGGTTCGCGCAGGGTTGATCTCGTGACGCTGCGCGCCATCGCCGGTATGGCTCGCTACCTACGTGGGTACTCAGCTTGCCGTGCTTTCCAA
>NZ_RZPQ01001171.1:0-1138 GCF_003999135.1 Mesorhizobium sp. M7A.F.Ca.CA.004.06.1.1
ATTGGAGAGTTTAGGACTCATGAGCCTCGGAACCAAGGTGCGCCTGGCGCGCCTCTTCTCACATCCGTCGGGGAATCTTTTTGGCGGCGCGGTCGACCACTTTGTCGGCTATGGCGACGTGCGCAAAGGAGGTCTTGCCGATCTGCCGGGCGCCCTTGCACGCGTCATGGTAGGCAAACCCGACTATGTCAGCATCCAGCCCGGCACCGCGCGCCATCTGTGGCCGCAATACGCGGGCAAGGCTTGCCTGGTGATCCAGGCCGGCTGCTTTACCCCAGACGATCGCATCAGTGAACTGATTGCAACGCCCGAGGATGCGGTGCGCGCTGGCGCCGATGCGTTGGCCGTGGCCATTCCGGTGCGCGGCGCGACCGAGGGCAAATACATACGCTGGCTGACCGATTCGGTGAACGCTGCGGCCCGTTACGGCATGCCGGTGGTGGCGCATATCTACCCTCGCGATTTCACCGACGGGGCAAAAATCGTCTTTACCCCCGACGAGATCGCCTATGCGGCACGCATCGGCTACGAGTCCGGCGTCGATGTGATCAAGATCGGTTACACGGGCGATTTCGAGTCGTTCCGAGAGACTATTCGGACCTGCCCGGTGCCGGTTGTGATCGCCGGCGGTCCGAAGACCGACACGCTGCTCGGCGCCCTTCAGCAGACGGCGGACGCCATCCGTGCCGGCGCGCGCGGTGCCGTGGTGGGCCGCAATCTCTGGGGGCACGGCGATCCGGAAAAGGCAGCGATCGCCTTTCGGGGCGTCATCCATGACGGCCTTTCGGCGCAAGACGCCCTGGCGAAGGCGGGTGCCTGAACCATGCCCGCCGTCCCTTCAATCCTCGGCTTCGGAGCTATTGCGATCGACGACATCGTCTATGTCGATCAGCCGTTGTCGGCGGGCAAGGGGAAGGTTCTGCAAAGTGCCCGAGCTTTCGGGGGAAATGTCGCGACGGCACTTGCCGCCGTCGCGCGGCTCGGCGGAAGCGCCGGGTTCGTCGGATGGCTGGGCAGTGCCGCCGACGACGCCGTGTTGTGCGATCTCGTTGCGAGCGGCGTTGAAACCGCGTTTGCGCCGCGCCACCCGCACGCGCGCCCGGTGCGCTCGCGGATCACCGTCGGTTCGGATGGGGAG
>NZ_RZPQ01001172.1:0-1135 GCF_003999135.1 Mesorhizobium sp. M7A.F.Ca.CA.004.06.1.1
ACGCCGTGGTGCCGAAGGGCCGGATCGCCATCGGCCTCGACGGCGGCAGCGAAGGAAAGAACCGTTTCGAACTGAAATGGCCGAACGACGTGCTCGCCTCCGGCGCCAAGCTGGCCGGCATCCTGCTGGAATCGGCAATCCTGGAAGGCGGCCGTTTCGCGGTGGCGGTCGGCATCGGCGTCAATGTGGTGGCATACCCCGAGGATTTGCCCTATCCCGCAACATCACTCAGCGCGCTGGGCGCGGCATGCGATGCGGAAACACTGTTCCTGGCGCTGTCGGATGCATGGAGCGAGAATGCCCGATTGTGGGACGAGGGGCGCGGACTTGCCGCCGTCAGGCGACGCTGGCTTGATCGTGCTGCGGGGCTCGGCGGCGAAGTTGCTGTCAGAATTGACGGTAATGTGGTGCGTGGGGTGTTTGAGACCATTGACGAGGACTGCCGTTTCGTGATCCGCGACGATGAAGGTTCGGTTCGGACGATCGCCGCCGGCGATGTGCATTTCGGCGCGGTCGCTTCGGCCAGGGCATAGAGCCGTTCATGAACGGTTCTAACTGTTTGTTTTTGCGCAACTCCGGTGGGAAAACCGTTACAAACTTTTCCCGGAATTGCTTTTTGGGCTTGGCCTGAGGGCCAGGAAGGGAAAAATCATGGCGAAAGCGGAAACCGCCGAACTCGTCTTCGTGCCGCTCGGCGGCGTCGGTGAGATCGGCATGAACTTCGCTCTTTACGGCTACGGGCCGCCCAATGCGCGCGAATGGATCGTCATCGATGTCGGGGTGACCTTCCCCGATGCCAGCCTGCCGGGCGTCGACCTTGTGCTGCCCGACACGCGATTCATCGAGGAGAACCTCGCCAATCTGCGCGGCATCATCATCACGCATGCGCATGAAGACCATTATGGCGCGCTGCTCGACACATGGCCGAAGCTGAAGGCGCCGGTCTGGATGACGCCGTTCAGCGCCGGCCTGCTGGAGGCCAAGCGGCAAGGCGAGCAGGGCGCGCCGAAAATACCGGTGACGATCTACCGGGCGGGCGAGAAATTCACCGTCGGCCCGTTCGAGATCGAAGCCATTCCGGTCGCGCACTCGATTCCCGAGCCGCTGTCGCTGGCGATCACCTCGCCGGCAGGCA
>NZ_RZPQ01001173.1:0-1133 GCF_003999135.1 Mesorhizobium sp. M7A.F.Ca.CA.004.06.1.1
TTTCCAGGTTTTCGAGAACCTCCTGGAAAACGCCTGCAAATACGGGCAGTCGGGTGGGCGGGTGGTTGTATCCATAGCCCATAGCGATGCCGGATCAGAGCCGGGCATCGACGTGACGATCAGGGACTTTGGCCCTGGCATTCCCGAGGAGCACATTCCGCGCATTACCGAGCGCTTCTACCGCGTCGACGTCGAGACCAGCCGGACCCAGAAGGGTACCGGCCTCGGCCTGTCGATCGTCAAGCATATACTGACGCGCCACAACGCCCGGCTTTCGATCAAGTCCGAAGTCGGCAACGGCGCGGCATTCTCGGTTCATTTGCCGACTCACTGATATCGCCCTAATTCAAAGGGACTGTTTCTTTTTTCTGTCATCCGGCTAGCGTATCAGCGGGGATTCGAGGAAACGACTCAAAATCAAAACACCCCGTGGGAAGGCATTTTGCCATGCAGTCCGTGCACATCGTCAGCGCTTATGACGAGGAGTTGAAATATCTGTCGAAGCGCATCGCCGCGATGGGAGGTCATGCCGAGCGCATGGTCGAACAGGCGGTCACCGCTCTCGTCAATGCCGACCCAGGCCTTGCCCAGAAGGTCATCCGCGACGATACCGTACTGGACGAGGGCCAGCGCGAAATCGACGACAAGGCCATCATCATCATTGCCAAGCGTCAGCCGATGGCGGCGGATTTGCGCGAGATCGTCGGGACCATTCGCATCTCCGCCGACCTCGAACGGGTTGGCGATCTCGCCAAGAACGTTGCCAAGCGGGTGGTCGCCGTCACCGACGGACGCCAGCCGACCAGCCTGTTCCGCGGCCTCGAGGCCCTGTCCAACCTGGCGTTGACCCAGCTCAAGGAAGTGCTCGACGTCTACGCGTCTCGCTCGGTGGAGAAAATCGGCTTCGTGCGCGATCGTGACGACCAGATCGACGCCATGTACACATCGCTGTTTCGCGAATTGCTGACCTACATGATGGAAGATCCGCGCAACATCACGCCCTGTACGCATCTGCTGTTTTGCGCCAAGAACATCGAGCGTATCGGTGATCACGCCACCAACATCGCTGAGACCATCTATTACATCGTCACCGGCGATCAGTTGCCGGCTGAGCGGCCCAAGGGTGACAAGAC
>NZ_RZPQ01001174.1:0-1133 GCF_003999135.1 Mesorhizobium sp. M7A.F.Ca.CA.004.06.1.1
GCCTCGGCCTGCGGCCGCGAATAGCAGACGCGCGGCGTCACCTGCAAAGCGCCGAACTGCACCGTCTCGTCGATATAGACATCGAAGGTGATGATGCGGCCGGTAATCTTGTCGATACCGGCAAACTCGGCAACGGCATTGGGGACCCGGTCCGCTCCGGCGGGCAGCGCCGGCGCGGGGGCCGCGGGCTCAGGCGAAGCGGCGAAGGCCACGGTGCTGACGGCAAGACCGGCGGCTAGCGCCAGACTGGCCGATATTGAGTAAGAAAAGCTCATGCAAAGATACCGGTGGTTCGCGCCCGGGTGATTCTGTCGATCGCCAAGGCTAGTCGCCGTTTTCTGATCAGCAAGCAGCTAAACACCAATTGTGGCGATAAAGGACCGGCTTGCACCCTGTCGCCTACGACCCGGGTGTCCAGGCATCGTAGTCGCCGGTGACCTGCGGGCGGTGCTGATTGGTCAGCACCGAGCCCTTCGGGCGATAGGCCGCCGGGCTGCCGGTCAGATTGGGCTGATGCGGCTTTTGCCAATCGCGCGGCTTGTAGTCCTCGCTGGACGGCGCGACGTCGACGCGGTGGTGCATCCAGCCGTGCCAGCCGGGCGGTATCGCCGAAGCCTCCGAATAATTGCGGTAGATGACCCAGCGGCGCGTGCGGCCTTCCGAATCGATGCCGCCTTCGTAATAGAAATTGCCGGTCTCGTCCTGGCCGACCTTCTTGCCGTACCGCCACGTGTGCAGGCGGGTTCCTATCGTCTGGCTGTTCCACCAGGTGAAAAACTGCGTAAGGAAAGTCTTCATTTCAAAACCCTCGCGCCGGCAGCGCCCGTTTTCCTGCTTATGGCGTCAGGCCTTGCCGAAGGCAAGGCTTTTGCCACGGCGTGCGCGCAAATGGCTTGCCTGAAGCCCGACACAAGCCTGTGATCCTCCCGGTCGCTGCATGCACGCTTGCCAAGCCTTTGCGGTATTTCTAAAGCTCTGCGCGCCCATGCCTGCATCCAGCCCGGCTTGAGGCCAAGGAGGTGACGATTGGCCACGGAATTGCCGACCACCGACATTCGCATCAGCGCCGAGGCGATTCGCCACCGCAAGGGCGGCACGCCGATCGTTTGCCTGACCGCCTATACCTATCCCAT
>NZ_RZPQ01001175.1:0-1126 GCF_003999135.1 Mesorhizobium sp. M7A.F.Ca.CA.004.06.1.1
CATTGGCAGCATCCCCGCTTCTTCGCCTATTTCCCGGCCAATGCGGCGCCGGTTTCGGTGGTGGCGGAATATCTGGTTTCGGCGATGGCCGCGCAATGCATGCTCTGGCAGACGTCGCCGGCGGCGACCGAACTCGAAACGCGCACCGTCGACTGGATGCGCCAGGCGCTCGGCCTGCCGGAAGGTTTCTCGGGCGTAGTCCAGGATTCAGCCTCGTCGGCGACACTGGCCGCAGTGCTGACCATGCGCGAACGGGCGCTCGATTGGCAAGGCAACAAACAAGGCCTGGCAGGGCAGGCGCGGCTGCGCATCTACTCCTCCGACCAGGTGCATACTTCGATTGACCGGGCGATCTGGGTGTCCGGCATAGGCGAGGACAATCTCGTGCGCATTCCCGTCGCCGGCCGCTTTCGCGCCATGGATACGGCGGCACTCGAGGCGGCAATCATCGCCGACAGGGAAGCCGGCATGCTGCCGGCCGGCATCATCGCTTGCGTCGGCGGCACCAGCACCGGCGGCGCCGACGATATTGCAGCGGTTGTCGAGGTCGCACGGCGGCATGGGCTTTATCTTCACGTCGACGCCGCATGGGCGGGATCGGCGATGATCTGTCCGGAATATCGGCATTTCTGGACAGGCGTCGAAGGCGCCGATTCAATCGTTTTCAATCCGCACAAATGGCTGGGCGCCCAGTTCGACTGCTCTATCCAGTTCCTGCGCGATCCCGAAAGCCATGTGAGGACGCTGGCCATCAAGCCGGATTATCTGAAGACACACGGCCACGACGGCATCATCAACTATTCCGAATGGTCGGTGCCGCTCGGCAGGCGATTTCGCGCGCTGAAATTGTGGTTCCTGCTGCGCGCCCATGGCCTGGAAAATCTGCGCACGATGATCCGCAATCATGTCGGGTGGAGCGAAGCGCTGGCGGCGCGGCTGGCAAGGGAGTTGGATTTCGAGATCGTCAGCGAACCGATGCTGTCGTTGTTCTCGTTCCGACACAAGATCGCAACCGACGCGGACGAGCACAATCTGCGCCTGGTCAATGCGATCAACGACGATGGCCGCATCTACCTGACGCAGACGAAGGTCGATGGCAGGATCGCAATCCGGTTCCAGGTCGGAC
>NZ_RZPQ01001176.1:0-1126 GCF_003999135.1 Mesorhizobium sp. M7A.F.Ca.CA.004.06.1.1
TGGTTGGCTTATTGTTAAGATTGCCAATTTTACAGTGCGGGCGAGATCGCCCGGTGATCAACGCAGCAAGTGATCGAACTGCTACAAATGTCTGGAACGTCCATGAGAACCAGCCGTCGTTTTTTCCTCTCCGGAGCCTCCGCGCTCGCAGCCGCAGTGGTCGCCGGCGGCGCCAATGCGCAGGATGTGATCGGTGACATCCTGAAATCCTCCGCGCGCGGCAATTGGGACGACCAGTTCGATGCCCGCGCCAGCGAGGGCGGCAAGGTGGCCTCGACGCTGCCGATCTTCAGCCCGCAGACCGTCGCCTTCACGGAACAGGCGGTCGGGCAATACCAGAACATTGTCGGGCAGGGCGGCTGGGTCGACGTTCCCGCGACCAAGAAGCTGCAGCTCGGCGTCGATGACCCGGATGTGGTGCCGTTGCGCAAGCGGCTGATGGTTTCCGGCGATCTGTCGCAGAGTGCCGGCATTTCGACGGCCTTCGATTCCTATGTCGACTCGGCGGTCAAGCGTTTCCAGCTGCGCCATGGCCTACCTGCCGATGGTGCGCTCGGCAAATACACCTATGCGGCGATGAACGTTTCGGCGCAGATCCGGCTCGGCCAGTTGCAGACAAATTTGCAGCGGCTGCGCGAGAAGGCCGGCACGCTGGGCAGCCGCTACGTGCTGGTCGACATTCCGGCAGCGCAGGTCGAAGCGGTCGAGAACGACCGCGTCGTGCTTCGCCACACCGCGATCGTCGGCAAGATCGACCGGCAGACGCCGATCGTCAATTCCAAGATCAACGAGATCATCGTCAATCCATACTGGAACGCGCCCGTCTCGATCGTCCGCAAGGACATCATTCCGCTGATGCGGAAGGATCCCGATTATCTCAAGGACAGCCACATCCGCCTGTTCGCGCCGGATGGCAGCGAAGTCGATCCGATGAATGTGGACTGGTCGACCGACGACGCCGCCAAGTACCGTTTCCGCCAGGATCCCGGCTCGGAAAACGCCATGGCCTCGGTGAAGATCAATTTCCCGAGCCCTGACGGCGTCTACATGCACGATACGCCGCAGCAGAGCCTGTTCGGCAAGATGTTGCGTTTCGATTCCTCGGGCTGCGTGCGCGTGCAGAATG
>NZ_RZPQ01001177.1:0-1124 GCF_003999135.1 Mesorhizobium sp. M7A.F.Ca.CA.004.06.1.1
GGTTATATTGTTGCGGTTTACCACGTGTAAAAAATGCCGGGCAATGCATATCATAATATATGAAATAGATTAGGGGGCAGTTGCAAAGTAGAAGTGGCCGCTGTCTCTATCCGGTAAATATCGGAGGGGTTTCAGCCATGACGAACAATATCGAGTTGGACAGCTTTTCGGCTTCCTTGAACGAGCATTCCGTGTCCAATGAACACGGCGATCAGGCATCACCGGCGGAGATCCGGGTCGCACAGGCAAATTCGACGCAGCCCGCGCCGGCAGCGTCCGAACCGGTGCCGGTCGATGTCGGCGGCGGAGCGCCTGCCAAGCCGGAAGCCCCCGCGGAAGCAAAGGCACCGCCGGCAGCCGCGCCGCCCGAATATGTAGCCGACGCCAGCCATGTGGTGAGGCTTCCGGCCAACGCTTCCATCGACAACATCAAGGTCGACGGCCAAAACCTTCTGCTCGAACAGGCCGACGGCTCGGTGATCGTGATCAAGGACGGCGCCCTCAACGTGCCGACCTTCATCATCGGCGACGTCGAGGTGCCGCGCGTTGCGCTGCTGGCAGCGCTGGAAGCCAGCCATGTCGATGTCGCCTTCGGCGCCGACGGTTCCATGTCGGCCGGTCCTGGCGGTTCGAATTCAAGCGCAGGCGGAGATTTCTCGGTTCCCCCCGGCGGTATCGGCGACGGGTTCGACCTGTCGGCACTGCTGCCGCCGACTGCCTTGCAGTTCGGACTCCTGGAGCGGCGCGAACTGTTCCCGTCCATCGTCGACAGGCAGGTTTCAGTGACGGCCACGTCCTTGCTTGCCCCGACCGAAGCGGCCAGTGAAACCGGCCTCAATGGCGGCCAGACACAATCTCCCGGCAGCGACGCGCCAAGCAACGCCGAGACCTCCGGCATCGGAACGATCAGCATCGACGCGCCGGATGGAATTGGCTCGATCGTCATCAACGGCGTCACCGTCACCGGCGTCGGCCAGCAGATCCCGGGCGATTTCGGCTTCCTGACGATCGTCTCCTTCAATCCGAGCACCGGTGCCATCGAATACAACTACACGGTGACCGAATCAGTCGCTCATCCCAATCAGACGAACGGATTCGATCCCAACGACACGGTTCCGGACAAT
>NZ_RZPQ01001178.1:0-1119 GCF_003999135.1 Mesorhizobium sp. M7A.F.Ca.CA.004.06.1.1
GGTTCTTGATTGACGCGGCTTGTCTGTGGACAAGGCTTCCGCGCCGGCTGACAGCGTTAGCCGCGCGGCCGGTCGCGGGATAGCATCCGATAGACTGTTTTGACGCAATTCCGGACAGAAAACCGTTTCACACTTTTCCTGGAATAGCTCTAGATGACGCCATCGAAAGACATTTCGCGCCTGATCGAGATCATGGCGGCGCTACGGGCGCCGAAGACCGGCTGTCCCTGGGACATCGAACAGGATTTCTCGACCATCGCGCCCTACACGATTGAGGAAGCCTATGAGGTGGCGGACGCCATCGCGCGCGGCGACCTTGACGATCTGCGCGACGAGCTCGGCGACCTTCTGCTGCAGGTTGTCTATCACGCGCAGATGGCCGAGGAGGCCGGTGAATTCGCCTTCCCGGATGTGGTGCAAGCCATCACGACGAAGATGATCCGCCGCCATCCGCATGTCTTCGGCGACGAGAAAGCCCGCAACGCCGGCATGGCCAAGGGCATGTGGGAAGAGATCAAGGCCGAAGAGAAGGCGGAGAAACGAAGCGCCCGCCTCGCGCGTGGTCTCGATCCCGAAGACAACGGCAAGGGGTTTCTGGACAGCGTGCCGGTCGCCCTGCCCGCACTGACCCGGGCGCTGAAACTTCAGGAGAAGGCCGCCCGCGTCGGTTTCGACTGGAGCGAGGCGGCGCCCATCCTCGACAAGATCGAGGAAGAGATCGGCGAATTGCGCGAGGCGCTGGCAAAGGGCGACACCGCCTCGATCAAGGACGAGTTCGGCGACATGCTGTTTGCCGTCGTCAATCTCGGCCGTCATCTCAAGCTCGATTCCGAAGCAGCGCTGAGCGGCACCAACGAAAAATTCCGCTCGTGCTTCCACTATGTCGAACAAGCTCTGGAAAAATCCGGCAGCACGCTGGAAAAGGCTGATCTGGCCGAGATGGAAGCGCTCTGGCAGGAAGCAAAGACCGCGAAGTAATCTCTCTTTCGGGCAATTCCGGACGGAAAACCGCTATACACTTTTTCCTGGAATTGCTCCGGATTACCCGTTGTTTTTACGACGCAATCTGCTTTCGATCTCTTCGCGGGCGCTTTGCGTGGCCTTGAGCGAGATGGTGGC
>NZ_RZPQ01001179.1:0-1117 GCF_003999135.1 Mesorhizobium sp. M7A.F.Ca.CA.004.06.1.1
GGATATGGCGGATGCGTTCAAGGCGGCCGAAGCGATAGACGGTGGCCATTTCGGCGTAACTTGGATCAAGCGCCCTGGCGCCTTCGCGCATCGTCACCACGACATTCGGGATCTTGTTCACCGCCACCGCGCCGATCGCCGCCGCCTCGTTGAGGCCGAACCAAATGTAGCCGAGGACGATGACCACCAGCGCCGGGATGTTGAGGAACAGGATCACCCATGGGTTGAAAAAGCGGTCGACGCGACGATGGCTGCCGAGCAAAACGCCGATGACGGATCCGATGATCATGGCGACGATATATGCCGCGGCGACCCGGCCGAGAGTCACGCCGAGATGGTAAAAGAGGTCGCCGCTCGCAGCCTCCCTGAGAAGCACCTGCCAGACCTGCCGAGGCCCTGGAAAGGCACGGCTTGGCCAGACACTTGCCGCAAGGTTCCACAGCAGGCAAAGCCCGAGCAGGGAGACCGCAACAGTCAGCGCGGGCATGAGTGCCGTCGCCAGACTGCGTCGGCCGGACATGCTCGGCGGAGCATCACGCGTGCCGTCGGTTCCCAATGCGGTCATTTCCGGGGATCCTGCCAGAACGTGCCGGGCGCCATTTCCGGCGCGCTGCCGACAAGTTTCGCGCCGCCGATCGCCGCCAGCACATGGTATAGCCTGCCGGCGTCGGCCGCTTCCTCCGCGACCGACCGTCTGGGAATGCCCTGGCGGTAGCGATCGCGCAGCTTTTCCAGTTCCTTGCCTTCCGCGCGAATGATCGGCGCCAGGCGCAGCCATTCGTCATCGGATCTGGCCAGCAAGTCCTTGGCTTGCGCGGACGCCCTCACGAAACCCCTGACTGCATCCGGGTTCTCGTTTGCCCATTGGTCATGGAAGACGTAACCGAGGGTCGAAACGGGTCCCAGAGCCCCGAGCGACTTTGCCGCGTCGTTCACGCCGATCAGTCGACGGAAGCCATTGGCCTCGAGACGGGCGCAAAAATGCCAGAAATTCAGCACCGCATCGAGTTCGCCCTGTATCGCCTTTTCCGAAATCAGCGGCGGCGCGCCGAAGACGATGTCGCTGGCTGCCGACAGGTCGACGCCGAGATCGCGTCTGCTCAGCGCTTGTATAAGC
>NZ_RZPQ01000117.1:0-10927 GCF_003999135.1 Mesorhizobium sp. M7A.F.Ca.CA.004.06.1.1
GCTCCAGCGTGACGGTCTTTAGCTGTTCGGCAGCCGCCCGATAGACCGCGATCCCGCCAGGCTCACCACCAGTGAAGGCGATCTTGGCGACGTCGGGATGAGAGACGAGTGGCGCGCCGACATCAAGCGGCATGCCGGTAACGGTGTTGACCACGCCGGGCGGGAAGCCTGCCCGCGCAAACAGTTTCACGAACTCCAACGTCGAGGCCGAGGCGTGTTCCGACGGTTTGATGACGACAGTGTTGCCTGCCGCCAGCAGCGGCGCGAGCTTCCATGTCAGAAGTAAAAGCGGCGAATTCCAGGGCACGATCGCTGCAATGACACCCAGCGGCTCGTGGCGGGTGAAAGCGAACATGCCAGCCTTGTCGATCGGCAGCACCGACCCTTCGATCTTGTCGGCAAGACCGCCGAAATAGCGGAACCATTCCGGGATATAGCGCAGCTGTGCCGTCATTTCGGTGAGCAGCTTGCCATTGTCGCGCGTCTCGATGGCGGCAATACGATCTACGTTCTCGGCGATCAGATCGGCCAGCCGCACGAGCAGCTTGCCCCGCGCGGTCGGCGTGATGCCGGCCCATTCCTTCGACCGGAATGCTGCCTTCGCGGACGCCACGGCGGCGTCCACCTGGCTCGCTCCTCCACGCGGGATCAGCGCCCAGGGCCTGCCGGTGAACGGATCATGGCTCTCGAATGTATCGGCTGTCGATTGCAACCGACCGCCGACCGTGTTCTGGAAACTAACCAGCGCCATATCGGTCCTCAACAGGTGGCAAAGCCCAGATGGGCGCGAAAACGGTTCTTGACCTCGACCGCGTCGCGCGGCGGCAGCGAGCGCGGCAGGTTCTCGGCGGTGATTTTCAGCACGAAAAGGCGCGGACCGTCGGCCGGGCGCCGAAGTTCTCCACAGAGCATGTCGACCTCCTCCAGCGTACGCAGCTCGGCGGTCTTCGAAAAACCGCAAGCGGCCGCGACCTTGTCGAAACCAATGCCCTTGCCGGTATGGCTGGACTGCATGCCGGTCTCGCCGAAATGCTGATTGTCGAGCACGATCAGGTCGAGATTTTTCGGCCGCGCCACCGAGATCGTCGCCAGCGAACCGAACGCCATCAGCTGTTCGCCATCTCCGGTGATCACCATGACCCGCTTGTCGGGTTGGGCCTGGGCAAGCCCGAGGCCGATCAGCGCAGCACCCCCCATGGCGCCCCAGAGATAGTAGTTGTCGTTGCGGTCGCCGGCGGCATGCACGTCGTAGCTCGGCGAGCCGAGACCGGTCACGACCAGGGCGCCGTCACGGGCGTCAAGCAGCTTCTTCACCGCAACCCGGCGGTCCATCGTCGGCAAATTCATGTCGCTCACCACTTCTTCTTGCCGAGCAGCCGCTGCCCGATCAGCACGGCAATCTGCTGGTCGGCGTCGAAAGCCATCAAGGCTGCCTGCGCCACCGTCTCCACCAGGTCGGGACCGGTTTCGGCGCGCAGCACCCTGAGCCCGATCGCCTTCAGCGACGCCTCCGTCGCCTGCCCCATCGGCACTTGCCACGGGTTGAACTCGGCCCATTCGCCCCGCATCGTCACCAGGACGAGCAAGGGGAAGCGCGCCTGCACGGGAAGCGACAGCATGTTGATGCAATTGCCGACACCGGAGGATTGCATGAGCACGACGCTCCGCTTGCCACCGAGCCAGGAGCCTGCTGCGATGGCGATGCCCTCCTCCTCCGTCGTCAGCACATTGGTGACGACTTCGGGATCCTCACTGAAAAGGCGGATCAATGTGGTATGACCGGCATCCGGCACATAGGACATGTGGCTGATGCCGGCAGCCTTGAGCACCTCATAGACCTGATCCGGCCACTGCCTTTCAGACACGGTCGGAGCGGCGGCAAGCGCTGCTGCTTCCGGAGGTTTTGCTTGTATGCTCGCCGTCACCTTGCATCTCCGAGATATTGGACTGGCATTAGACTAGCGCGCTTGACCGATGCAATCTTCGTCTCTTTCTCGTGATCAGATATAATGGTATTCGATAGCTCATGGAGTTATCGCAGCTACGCACCCTCATCCATGTCGCCGAACTCGGCAGCCTCAGCAAGGCCGCCGACCGGCTGCACATTGCGCAGCCGGCGCTCAGCCGGCAGGTGCGCATGCTGGAGGAGGAATTGGGCTTTGCCCTTTTCCTGCGCCACGGACGCGGCATGGTGCTGTCCGAGCAGGGCAAGGAGGTGCTGGCGCACGCCATGCGCGTGATGGCCGAGATCGACGAGATCCGCGCCACGGCCACACCCGCCGATGCGCCGCTGACCGGCGAAGTGGCCATCGGCCTGCCGCCCACCGTTGCCGACATTATTTCGCTGCCGCTGGCGGCCGCCTTCGGCAAGGCCCATCCCAAGGCGAAGCTCAGACTTGTCAGCGCCTACACCGGCTATCTGCTGGACTGGATGCACCGCGGCGAGGTGGACGTCGCGGTACTCTACGACCCGCGCATGGCGCGTTCGCTGCGCTCGCGCCCGCTGCTCCTGGAAAACCTCTTCCTGATCGGACCGCCGGATGCGGGATTTTCAACCGTGCGCGCCGTGTCGTTCGCCTCGCTCGCCGGCAAGCGCCTGCTGCTGCCCAGCATCAAGCACGGGTTACGCATCATCGTCGAACGCTGCGCCACGGATGCCGGCATCACGCTCGATGTCGGCATCGAAGCGGACTCCTATTCGGCGCTGAAGGACCTGGTGCGCAACGGCCATGGCTGGACGATCCTGCCGCTCGCCCCTATCCATGCCGATGTGACCGCCGGGCTGCTCACCGCCGCGCCATTGATCGATCCGGTGCCCGTGCGCCGCCTGATCCTTGCCTACCCGGCGGACCGGCCTGCCTCGCGGCTCGCGCGGTTTGCCGGACAAGCGATAGAGGACATCGCCAAGGATCTTGTCGGGCGGGCCGTCTGGGTCGGCCAGCTTCTCGGCCCTCCACCATAAGCATTAGAATTCCGTTATATCTGCTCACGTCCGCCCTGCATTGCTGACAGGGCACGGAGGCGCGATAGTGAGGCCCGCAGCAAGACGAAAACCCGGACAAACCTCATGGAAGCCTATCAGGACATTCGCGATGCCGTCGCCAGGCTGTGCACGCGCTTTCCCGGAGAATACTGGCGCGCACTCGACAGGGACATGGCCTATCCCGGCGACTTCGTCGCAGCGTTGACGCAGGCCGGTTGGCTCTCGATCCTGATCCCGGAGGCATATGGTGGCTCGGGCCTGCCGCTTTCGGCCGCCGCTGCCGTGCTGGAGGAAATCCAGCGCGCCGGCTGCAATGGTGGCGCCTGCCATGCCCAGATGTACACGATGGGCACGCTTCTTCGCCACGGCTCGGAAGCCCAGAAGCAGCGATACCTGCCGAAGATCGCCGCGGGAGAATTGCGCCTGCAGGCATTCGGCGTCACCGAACCGAGCAGCGGGACCGACACGGGGGCGCTCAAGACCACTGCTCGCCTCGATGGCGATCATTTCGTGGTCAAGGGCCAGAAGATCTGGACCAGCCGCGCCGAGCATTCGGATCTGATGCTGCTGCTGGCGCGGACCACACCGCTGAAGGACGGCATGAAAAAGACCGACGGCCTCTCCGTCCTCATCGTCGACATGCGCGAAGCCGTCGGCAACGGCCTCACAATCCGGCCGATCCGCACCATGATGAACCATGCCACCACCGAGGTCTTCTTCGACGATCTGCGCGTACCCGCCGAAAACCTGATCGGCGAAGAGGGGAAGGGATTCCGCTACATCCTCTCGGGCATGAACGCCGAGCGCATCCTGATATCAGCCGAATGCATCGGCGATGCGAAATGGTTCATCGAAAAGGCCAGCACCTACGCAAAGGAGCGGCATGTGTTTGGCCGGGCGATCGGCCAGAACCAGGGCATCCAGTTTCCGATCGCAAGGGCCTACGCCAACATGCGCGCGGCCGAACTGATGGTGCGCGAGGCGCTGAGCCTCTACGAGGCCGGCAAGAACCCCGGATCCGAAGCGAACATGGCCAAGATGCTGGCGGCCGACGCTTCGAACGAAGCAGCCAATGTCTGCATCCAGACTTATGGCGGGTTCGGTTTCGCGGAAGAGTACGATGTCGAGCGCAAGTTCCGCGAGACGCGTCTTTATCAAGTCGCGCCGATCTCGACCAACCTCATCCTGTCATACCTTTCCGAGCACGTGCTTGGACTGCCGCGTTCCTACTAGGAGTCGTCCGTGAACGTCCTCATCGTCTATGCACACCCGGAAGCAAAATCCTTCAACGGCGCCATGAAGGATCTGGCCGTGGAAACCTTGACCCGCGCAGGCCACGATGTGGTCGTCAGCGACCTCTATGCGATGGGCTTCAATCCTGTCGCAGGGCCGGGCGACGTATCGGGCGAGCGTAACGATCCGGACTTCTTCAGCCTGCCGCGCGAACAGACCGCCGCCTACGAGGCCGGCGCACTGTCGGCCGATATCAGTGCAGAGATCGAAAAGGTGAAGCGGGCGGCCTTCGTGCTGTTCCAGTTCCCGGTCTGGTGGTTCGGAATGCCAGCAATGCTCAAGGGCTGGGCCGATCGCGTCTTCGCGCGCGGTTTCGCCTATCTGCCGGGCCGCAAATACGACACCGGCATGTTCAGGGGAAAGCTCGCCATGGTGGCCGCCACCACGGGCACGTCGGCCGACACCTACGCGCCCGACGGCATCGATGGCGACATCCTCACCGTGCTGTGGCCGATCCACAATGGTCTGCTGCGCTATTCCGGCTTCGACGTGCTGCCGCCCTTCGTCGCCTACATGCCGGGCCGCGTCGGCGACGATGGCCGCAAGGCCTATCTGGACGCCTACCGCAAGAGGCTCGAGGACATTGATGGCACGCCGCATCTGTTCTTCCACGCCGCCGAGGACTACGGCAAGAACGAGCGGCTGAAGCCTGGTGTGCTGGCGCGCTCGGGAGTGCAGCGCAATGTCTGACGGCGCCCGCCCACTGGAGGGCCTGTTTGTCGTTTCGATCGAGCAGGCCGTCGCCGCTCCGCTCTGCACGGTCCGCCTTGCCGATGCCGGCGCACGCGTCGTGAAGATCGAGCGTCCGGAAGGCGAAACCGCGCGTCATTACGATTCCGCAGTGGAAGGCATGTCGGCTTACTTCGTCTGGCTCAACCGCGGCAAGGAGAGCGCGGTGCTCGACCTGAAGAGTGAGCACGACCTGGCTCTCCTGCACCGGATGGTCGCGCGCGCCGACGTCCTCGTGCAGAATCTCGTGCCGGGCGCCATCGACAGGCTCGGCCTCTCGGCCGATACAATTGCGAAAGAGTTTCCTCGGCTGATAGCCATCAACATCGTCGGCTACGGGCAGGACACGCCCTACGCGGCCATGCGCGCCTACGACATGCTGGTGCAGGCCGAAAGCGGCATCTGCGCCGTTACCGGCACGCCGGACACGCCAAGCAAAATCGGGGTTTCCGCCGCCGACATCGCCACCGGCATGAATGCCCATGCAGCGATCCTCGAAGCCTTGCTGGCGCGCCAGAAGACCGGGCGCGGCCGCATTGTCGAGATTGCCATGTTCGACGCCATGGCCGACTGGATGACCGTGCCGCTGCTGCACTACGAATATGCGGGCCGCGAGACGCAGAGATATGGCCTGGCGCATGCTTCGATCTACCCCTATCGACCTTATGCCTGTCGGGATGGCAGCGTGGTCGTGTCCATCCAGCAGAACAATGAATGGAAGCGCTTCTGCACGCTCGTGCTGCAAAGGCAGGATCTGTTCGCCGACGAACGCTTCGCCACCAACACCTGGCGGGTTGCCAACCGCACGGCGCTCGACGCCGAGATCGAACCGATCTTCGCGGCAATCGACTGCGACGAGGCCATAAGCCGTCTCGACGAGGCGCAGATCGCCTGGGGCCGGGTGAGTGCAATGCGCGACCTGCCGCACCACAAGGCGCTCCGCCGGACGGAGGTGGCACTGCCGGACGGCAAGCGCATCGCAGTACCCAAGCCGGCAGGGCGGCCGGAGGGATTTGCAACGGTTCCAAGCGTCCCCGCGCTTGGCGCCGATACGGACCGGATCCGGTCCGAATTCGCCGCCTGACGAGGACCTCATGAGCCTGGACACAAGCACACTGCAGGAATGGGTTGGACGCACGCACGAGGTCGAGGATGTTGTGACCCCGCGCCTGCTGGCCAGCTTTGGCGCCACGCTTGGGGACCACGCGGCGCAGACTGCCGAGGGCGCGGCCGCGCCCGGACTGCATTGGTGCCTGGCGCCCGACATTGCCGCCATGCGAGAACTCGGACCTGACGGGCACCCGGCCAAAGGCGGCTTCCTGCCGCCGGTGCCGCTTCCGCGTCGCATGTGGGCTGCCAGCGACATGCGTTTCATGGCGCCGATCCGCTCTGGCGACCGCATCCGCCGCCGCTCGACGTTGGCCGCCATCGAGGAGAAGCAGGGCCGCACCGGCCCGCTCACCTTCGTCACGGTCCGGCACGACATCGCCAACGATTCCGGTCCGGTCATCGAGGAGGACCAGATCATCGTCTATCGCGGCGCCGAAGCCGCTGCTGCGTCCCCTGCCCCGCCGGCCAATTCGCCCCTGGCCGCATCGCACGAGCGCACGATCGACATCGATCCCGTGCTGCTCTTTCGATATTCCGCGCTGACGTTCAACGGGCATCGCATCCACTACGACGCGCCCTATGCCACGGGGGTCGAGCACTATCCCGGGCTCGTCATCCATGGCCCGCTGCAGGCGACGCTGCTGATGAACTTCGCCGCCGCCATTGTCGGTCAGTCGCCGCGCCGTTTCTCATTCCGCGGCGTCCATCCGGCGACTGGCCCGCAGCGCCTGCTTCTGAGCGCAACATCCCCAGGCCAGGACGGCATGGCTCTCGAGGCACGGTCGTCCGACAGCCATGTGACGGTGAAAGCCACGGCGCAATGGTGAGCTTCGTCACGCCTGTCGTGCCGCTATTCGTGCCGGGCTCACGTCCTGAGCGGTTTGCCAAAGCCGACAGCAGCGGCGCGGACGCAGTCATTCTAGACCTCGAGGATGCCGTCGCCCCTGGCGACAAGGACCGCGCTCGGGAAGCGGTCGTTGCTCATGCAGCCGCGCTGAAATCCGCGGTCGTGGTCCGCATCAATGCCGCCGGCACATTTTGGCACCAGGCGGACATCGCTGCCGTGCGGCGCCTTGACGGCGTCTCCGTCATGCTGCCCAAGGCCGAACGTCCGGAAGACATTGCCGATATGGCCAGGCACATGGCACGCAGCGTTTCCGTCATCGCGCTGGTCGAGAGCGCCGTCGGTCTCGCCAACTTGCCGGACATATTGGCCATGCCCAACGTCGTTGCCGTCGCCTTCGGCTCGGTCGACTTCTCGCTCGATCTCGGTTGCGCGCATGATCGGCTGATCCTGCTTGCGGCTCGTAACGAAATCGTCTGGCGTTCGCGCGCCGCTGGCCGGGCCGCGCCGATTGACGGCGTAACGACCGACCTGAACAGTCCCGAAATCACCGAGGATGACGCCCGCCACGCCATGAAGATGGGTTTTGGCGGCAAGATGGCCATCCACCCGAGGCAGATCGAGCCGATTCGCAGTGGCTTTCGCCCGAGCGATAATGACATCACATGGGCACGAGACATCGTCGGCGCAGCCTCGTCCGGCGAAGCTAGCCAGGTGAACGGCGAAATGGTGGATCGGCCGGTCATCGAGCGCGCAAGGCAGGTCCTGCGCCGGGCCGCTTTGGTCTAAAGGGCATGCAGGGGAGGAGCAACGGATGAGCCTGGACACCGCCGATTGGCCAACCGCCAGGCTCTGCGCCTTCATTGCCGAACTCGACTTCGAACAGATCCCGCCGCGCGTCGTTCATTTCGCGCAAGGATTGATGATCGACTGGCTCGGCTCGGCGCTGGCCGGCAAGGGCGCGCACCAGGTCGAGATGATCGACGGTTTTGCGCGTGCCATGGGGCCGGCGGACGGCCCAAGCACCATCATCCCGACGCGGCGGCGCACAAGCCCCTACTTCGCAGCGATGGTCAATGCGGCGGCCTCCCATGTCGTGGAACAGGACGACGTTCACAACGGCTCGGTCTTTCACCCGGCGGCGGTGATCTTTCCGGCCGTTTTGGCGGTTGCGGAGGCTGAGGAGAAGACCGGCCGCGAAGTCCTGACTGCCTGCATCGCCGGCTATGAAGTGGGCATTCGAGTGGGAGAATTCCTCGGACGCTCGCACTACGAGATATTCCACACCACCGGCACGGCTGGCGCAGTGGCAGCAGCCGCGGCGGTCGGCAGGTTGATCGGGTTGGACGCAGCCGGGCTCAACCATGCTGTCGGCTCGGCCGGTACGCAGGCGGCAGGTCTCTGGGAATTTCTGCGTGACGCTGCCGATTCCAAGCAACTCCATACCGCGCGAGCGGCCGCCAACGGTCTGTTCGCTGCCTATCTGGCGCGCGATGGCTTCAAGGGCGCCGCGCGGATCCTCGAAGGCCAGCAAGGAATGGCTGCCGGCATGTCCAGCGACGCCGATCCGGCCCGCCTGACGGACGGGCTCGGCAGCCGTTGGGCAACCGAGGAGACCTCCTTCAAATGGCACGCAGCCTGCCGGCACACTCATCCGGCCGCCGACGCGCTGCAGTCTCTCATGCGCCGCGAAGGGCTCGGTCCGGACGACATCACCGGCGTGGTGACCCATGTCCATCAGGGAGCCATCGATGTCCTGGGCGCGGTGGTCACTCCGCAAACCGTCCACCCAGGCGAAGTTCTCCATGGGCACGGTTTTGGGGCTGATCGCTGTTCACGGCGTCGCCGACCTCGACGCGTTCGAACACCACGCGCTTGCCGACGCCCGCGTCGCACGCTTCCGCGCGAAGGTGCGGATGGAACTCGACGCCGAGGTCGACACCCTTTATCCCAAGCAGTGGGTCGGCAAGGTGAGCGTCACGACGGTTGACGGCCGCAAATTCAATGCCCGCGTCGACGAGCCCAAGGGAGATCCCGGCAACACCCTTTCGAAACAGGAACTGGAAGCCAAGGCCATACGTCTTGCCGAATTTCGAGGCGGGGCCACCGCTGACGAGATGCGTCGCTGCATAGCCCGCATCTGGAGGCTCGGTCAGCCCGGGAGCACGGCGCACATATTTGCTGAGAGTTAGCCCGCTATCGCGCCGAAGGACTGCACCCGCCCGAAACGGATGGAACGAGCGCATTGCGGGCAGTTCGATTCCTTTCGCGCCGCCCCGTGTTGTAAAGCAGTTTGATCGGCAGTCCTCGGGAGCCCATTATAAATCAATGAATTCAAGGAGATCGACGGATTCGTCAACCTGATTTGGCTAACCGAGGCAAATAAAACACGATACCTTATTGATAAATAAGATAATGGTGGGCCCGGAGGATGTTTGGAAAATAAATCAAATCAAGCGGTTAGAGGTCGGTGGGACCGCGCAGCATTCAAATCTGTTCCAATGTTTTTCAATGTTTTTGTCCCACCACATGACGCCCGTAGGATCCAGAGCGACCTGGGTTCAGCTGCACGAACTCGGATGCCGACAAGGTCAAAGTTGCACCAAAAGCGGTTCTCCCTCAGGCCATCTCTAAATGTCGGGTTTGGGGCCGGAAGGAGACTGGCAGGTTCTGGAAAGCGAGGCCAAGAAGGCAGACTTACGCGGTAAGGCGCGCCGGGCATCCGGTGAATCACAGACATCCTGGCGTCAGATGAGATCAGGACCAAAGGCTGACGTGGCTGGGTACGGGAGACTTTGGACTTCCGTTGGCATGTGGTCTGTCGGCTAAAGATTTTGGCAAGTCATCACGAAAAAGCAGATAAGAGCCAATTCCGAATTTCAAGCGGCCCGACCAGGCGATGATATCCAGCGGCTGAGGCGTCGATTGCATTTCGGCCGCTCGACCGATGGTGACCGGCTCCCCGTCGGCTCATATGACCGATATGGAACACCATCATGCGAGGCAGCAAGCATTTTTTCCGGCGGCAGCTAGGGCCGTGCGGCAAGAATGCCCCGCGCTACTCCGCCGCGATCCGTTGAACAAAATCCAGAAAAGCGCGCACTTTTGCAGGCGGCATGTGGCGTGACGGATGATAGGCGTAAAGCGGAAACTGCTCGTCTGACCATTCCGCCAGGATCGTCGCGAGCGCCCCGCTCTCAAGCCACTCGTCCAGGCCGATGGCAAGGCTCTGGAATATGCCTTGCCCCGCGAGACCGGCCGCGACGGCGGCGGAGGGATCGTCCAAGACCAACCGCCCCGACGCCTTGATCTCGATGGCCCCGTTATCCCCTCGGAATTCCCAGGTGAACGGCCGCCCGGTCTGCGGGTCGCGGAATAGGATGCAATCGTGGTGCATCAGGTCGTGGGGCGTGGCTGGAATGCCGTGACGGTCGAGATAGCTTGGGGCGGCACAGGTAAGCACCGGGACGTCCAGCAGTTTGCGCGCGATCAGCGAGGATTCGTCCGGCGGACCGAAGCGCACGGCGACATCCGCGCCGCTCATCAACTCTTCGCGATAGTTGCTGGTGGTCAGATCGAGCGACAGTGCGGGGTAGCGTGCCAGGAATTCACCGATCCTCGGCGCCAGCACCATTCGCGCGAACCAGGGATCGATCGATACCCTGAGCCGCCCGCCCACGAATGCCGCCGAACCGGCGGCTTCGGAGGCCGCCTCCTCCAGTCCGGCCAGCAGCGGCATTATCCGGGCATGGAAGCGCGCGCCCTCCTCCGTCAGCGCGACCTCGCGCGGATTGCGGTCGAACAACCTGACACCGACACGTTGTTCGAGCCTCGCCACCGCACGGCTGACCCCCGATGGCGTGAGACCGAGAACATCCGCGGCCCGCACGAAATTGCCCGCTTCCATCACCGCCCCGAAAACACCGACCCCGGTCAGCAGCCGCGTGTCGAAACTCATGCCCTAACTC
>NZ_RZPQ01001180.1:0-1115 GCF_003999135.1 Mesorhizobium sp. M7A.F.Ca.CA.004.06.1.1
GAAATACCCCCAGGCGCGGGCGAATTCGTGCCGGCTGATGGCGCTGTACAGCGAACGGACAACCGCGTCGGCGCTCGACCGATCGTCGATATAGGGCGCTTCGGGGGCATCGTCGGCAGCCAATACCGTCTGGCCGATCGGTGCCAGGGAGAGAAAGGCAGTCGCTGCGAAAAGGGCGCGTCTCATCGGGAACCTCCGCTCGATAGAGGATTCTACGACGGCGATTGCGGCAACGTGGTGACGCAGGCTCGACGGACTTGAAGAATCGCGCGCGAAGGCGCTACGTCGCGTCCGCCGGCGTTCGGCCGGACAGGAGATTTGACGTGACGATATCGATGTATGAGGCGTCCGTGCCGGTGTTTTCGGCCAGGCTGAAAGCGCTTTCCGATGTGCTGGCGACCGCCGAACAGAATGCGCTTGACCGCAAGATCGACCCGCAGGTGTTTCTGACGGCGCGGCTGGCGCCAGACATGTTCGCCTTGACCAGGCAGGTGCAGATCGCCACCGATCATGCCAAGGGCGCGCCGTCACGGCTCGCCGGGCGCGACGTGCCGAGATACGAGGACAACGAGGCGAGTTTCGCCGAAATTCAGGCGCGCATCACCAAGACCCTCGACCTTCTGGGCACATTTTCGGCTGCCGAGTTCGACGGCTCCGACGACAAGATCATCGAGCTGAAGCTTGGCGGACGGGAAAGTTCGATGCCCGGCCTGCAGTATCTGCTGCATGTGGCTATGCCCAACTTCTATTTCCACCTCACCACGGCCTACGACATTCTTCGCCACAATGGCGTGCCGTTGGGCAAGGCGACATTCCTGGGAACGCGCTAGGGAATTGAGTTTTTGGAGATGTCCCGGATCGATCCGGGACATCACCGGAAGTACCTAGCGAACGGACATTTCGCGGGCGATGCGGGGGAAGTCGGCCGGCTTGATACCGATGTCGGCACGGTCGGCATTGCTCATCGAATGAAGCAGCGCGAGCGCCGAGCGGTATCTCAGATGCTCCTGCGGCCGCGGCCGGGCGAACATTTCAGTGAAGAAACCCATGATTCAAGCCCCAAATTGGTCCTCCACATCCGCCAATATAGGTGAATCGTGACAATTGTGCAGTGC
>NZ_RZPQ01001181.1:0-1114 GCF_003999135.1 Mesorhizobium sp. M7A.F.Ca.CA.004.06.1.1
ACGCCGCCATGGCCCGGGATGAGCGCACCTGAGTCCTTGCGGCCATGGCGGCGCTGTCGGCGGCGTCGTCGCCGGGCTGGTCCTCGCCGCAGCTGCCGGTGTCGGCAATCTGGCATTGCTCGGCCTGGTCGCGCTCGTGCTGTCGATTGTCTCGCAGGCAGGCGACCTGTTCGAATCCTGGATCAAGCGCCGCCATGGCCGCAAGGACTCAGGTGCGCTCATCCCGGGCCATGGCGGCGTCATGGATCGCGTCGATGGGCTTGTCGCAGCGGCATTCGCCCTATACGTCATCGGCTGGATTTCGGCGAACGCCGATCATCCGGCGCAGGGTCTGTTTCCCGTTTGAGCGATGTCATTTCAGGGTCCTTTGCGCGGTGCGCCTTGGATTCGCCCGGATTGGTGTCACAGTCACGGCGCAGTCTGCGCCGTGGAAGAATTTGAGGGTTTGTCTTGAACGAGATTCTTCACGCGCTTTTCAGCACAGAAGGCTTTGTCCTCGGCACGCTGGTGCCATTCCTCTTCGTGCTGACCGTAGTCGTGTTCGTCCACGAAATGGGCCATTACCTTGTCGGGCGCTGGTGCGGCATCGGCGTCAGGGCCTTCTCGATCGGCTTCGGCCCGGAACTCTTCGGCTTCAACGACAGCCACGGCACGCGCTGGAAACTGTGTGCGATACCGCTTGGCGGCTATGTAAAATTCGTCGGCGACATGAACGCCACATCGAGCCAGCCCACGTCGGAAGAAATTGAAACGCTGACCGAGGACGAGCGCAAGGTCGCTTTTCACACTCAGCCGATCTGGAAGCGCGCGGCAACGGTGGTGGCCGGACCATTGTTCAATTTCCTGCTGACGATCGTCGTCTTTTCCGTGCTGTTCACCGCCTATGGCCGCTATGTCGCCGAGCCCATGGTGGCCGAGGTGACCGCCGACAGCCCGGCGGCGAAGGCCGGCATCCTTCCCGGCGACCGATTCGTCAGTGTCGACGGCAACAAGGTCGAAACCTTTGGCGACGTCCAGCGCCTGGTCTCGGGCCGTGCCGACGACGCAATCACCTTCGTCATGTTGCGCGACGGCCAGGAGGTCACTGTGACCGCGGCGCCGCGGCTGATGGAAC
>NZ_RZPQ01001182.1:0-1109 GCF_003999135.1 Mesorhizobium sp. M7A.F.Ca.CA.004.06.1.1
CGAACGGATCGCTTGCCTTCCAGACGCATGATCTGCCTGGCGTGCGGACAGGCGCCCATTGCCGGAAAGGAAGAAAGACTGCCGCTCGACATTCGGCGACGGCCATGCCGGCTCCGTCACCCAGCGTCCGGCCCGCAATTCATAGGAGGTTTGCGGCGGGGCGCTGTCCTGCACGAACAGGCGCAGCATCGGTTCGCCCATAATGCCGGTGTCGCGGCCCTTCAGCCAGTGATCCCACCAGCGGACGCATTCCTGGAGGAAGCCGATGGCGGGACCGGGCTTGCCGATATGCGGATAGGTGTGCGCCCACGGCCCGACCAGCCCCTTGCGCGGACCCTGCAGCTTTTCCATGAGGCGGAAGACGGAGCGGCAATAGCCGTCGGCCCAACCGCTGACGGCATAGACCGGACAGGCGATCGCGTCGAAATCCTCGCAGACCGAGCCGTGCCTCCAGAATTCGTCGCGGTGCTGGTGCTCCAGCCAGTTCTTCAGCCACAACCCGCTTTCCTTCAGCCGGCTGTGCCATAAAGCACGCCAGTTGTCCGGCTTGTTGCGGGGATCCGGCGGCAGCGTGTTGCGGCCGAACATGATCGCGGCCCAGGAGAGATTGTCGATAAGCAGCGTGCCGCCCATGTGGTGGACGTCGTCGGCGTAGCGGTCGTCGGTCGAGGCGCAACTGATCACCGCCTTCAGCGCCGGCGGACGCATGGCGGCGATCTGCAGCCCGTTGAAACCGCCCCAGGAGATGCCGATCATGCCAACCTTGCCGTCGCACCAGGGCTGGGTCGCCAGCCATTCGATGACCGAGCAGCCGTCGTCCAGCTCCTGCTGGAGATATTCGTCGAGCATCAGCCCTTCGGAATCGCCGGTTCCGCGCAGGTCGACGCGCACCACTGCGTAGCCGTGGCCAGCTACGTAGGGATGCATGACGACATCGCGCGCGGCGGTCAGATCGTTCTTGCGATAGGGGATATATTCCAGGATTGCCGGCACCGGCTTTTGTTCAGCACCCTCGGGAAGCCACATGCGCGCCGCAAGCCGGCAACCGTCCGGCATCGGGATCTCGAAATGGTCGACCGAGCGGATCGGATGGGGGAAGTTGGACACTG
>NZ_RZPQ01001183.1:0-1108 GCF_003999135.1 Mesorhizobium sp. M7A.F.Ca.CA.004.06.1.1
CTACGCAGCCTGGGGTCCGCGGCCGAGGGTTACGGCCCCGTTCGAGACCAACAAGCTGACATCGGACCCGGAGCGCTATCGGCGCAACACACGGATCTATGAAGAATACCCGCAACTGGCGCTTGGCGGGCCGACGATCCGCTGGCTGCAGGCAGCCGCGAAAGCATCGGAAGCCGTCAGCGACCCCGATTTCATGGCTCGGATCCAGGTCCCGCTGCTGATCATCGCCGCCGGCGCCGACCAGGTCGTCTCGACCAGGGCCGTGGAAGCCTACGCCAGGCGTCTGCGGCTCGGTTCGCTGCTGATGATCGATGGCTCCCGCCACGAAATCCTGCAGGAAGCCGACATCTACCGCGAGCAATTGCTCGCCGCCTTCGACGCCTTCATTCCCGGCAGCGACGACCCCACAGCCTGACGGGCGCCGGTCGCTGGCCCGCTCCCCAAGGGGTGCCGCCGGCAGTAAAACGACTGCTTCAAGCGGTCGGCATCACCTGAATGGCGGCGGACGCTCGTTTAGCCGCGCAGGGCGGCCATGGCGGCGGCATGAAGTTCCGGCGTCGCCGCGGCGAGTACATCGCCGCCCTGTTCCGCCGGCCCGCCGTCGAATGTGGTGACGACGCCGCCTGCCTTTTCGATGATCGGGATCAGCGCCACGATGTCGTAGGGCTTCAATCCGGGATCGGCGACGATGTCGACGCTTCCCGAGGCGATCATGGCGAAGGCATAGCAATCGGCGCCATAGCGGGCGAGCTGGATCTGTCTTTCGAATGCATCGTAACGGTTGCGCGCCTCGCCCTTGAACAGGGCCGGCGTGGTGGTGAACAGCGTCGCCTGGTCCAACTTCGTCGTCTTGCGGGTCGTCAGTTTTCGCGGCCCGCCTGGCCCCTCATAATGGGAGCCCGAGCCGTTGGCGTAGAAAAGCTCGCCGGTGAAGGGCTGCGCCATCATGCCGGCAACGGCGTCGCCGTCGACCGTCAGCCCGACCAGTGTGCCCCACACCGGCAGACCGGAAATGAACGCGCGCGTGCCGTCGATCGGGTCGATCACCCAGACGTGCCGGCTTGAAATGTTCTCGCTGCCATGCTCCTCGCCTAGAATACCATGATCG
>NZ_RZPQ01001184.1:0-1106 GCF_003999135.1 Mesorhizobium sp. M7A.F.Ca.CA.004.06.1.1
CAGATAGAGGCCGACAAGGCCTGAAAAGATTATCTTTTTTTAATTACACATTGTCGCAGGGCGATCCTAACTTGCCGCCCGGGCCGAGAACCGCCGGCGATGAACCCCCTCATCGCGACGCGACGGAACCGGACGGCCCAAGGCCGGAAGGCAGGCGGACAACCGCCGCCTTCCTCTACAAGAGGAGACGCGTGATGCGCTCTTTCAAGACCTCGCTTAGAACTGCTACACTCACGGCGCTCCTCATCGCCGTTCCGCTTGCCGGCGCCTATGCCGCGGGCCATCACAAGGGCGCTCTCGACGCGGCCGATCCGACCGACATGACTGGCCCGCGTGTCGAGGCGCTTATCGCACAGGTGCAGGGCGTCCGGCAGGGCATCGTGGACGCAAGACAGGCCAACAACATCACCCCGGCCGTGGCGGAACGCCTGGAAATGCGCACGGCCCACATCGGTCAGGCGGCAGAGAAAGTCGCCGCGTCCGATCACGGCAGGATACCGGCCGCGCAATATCATGACCTGCTGCGCCGGCTCGACAATGTCGACCAGCGCCTGAGGGTCGATACCGGCAGCGGTTTCCTGATGGGCGACGGCGACGACGGCGGCAACTACCCGAACGGCTGAGGCCATAGCGCCCGAAACGGTCCAAGAGGAAGGGATCACCTGACGCTTTCGGGAGCCATCCCGCGGGCGTCCTTTTTACCAGCCCAGCCAGACCGCGATCAGCGCGGCAATCGCCGGCGCGGTCTGGATAAACAGGATTTTGCGGCCAACCGTTGCCGCGCCATAGAGGCCGGCAACAGCCACGCACAGCAGGAAAAACACCTTGACCTGGAAACCGGCCGCCCCGAGGTAAAGCCCCCAGATGAAGCCGGCGGCGAGGAAACCGTTGTAGAGCCCCTGATTGGCGGCGAGCACCTTGGAGGCGCTGGCGAATTCCGGGGTCAGGTTGAAAGCCTTGTGTCCGCGCGGCGTGTCCCACAGCACCATCTCCAGATAGACGATGTAGGCATGGATCAAGGCCACCAGCCCAACCAGGATGTTGCCGATCATTTCGTCCCCCTTGCGTTGTCGCCGGCAGCATTCCATGCGCGGCATCGCCTGCGC
>NZ_RZPQ01001185.1:0-1102 GCF_003999135.1 Mesorhizobium sp. M7A.F.Ca.CA.004.06.1.1
GTCCAGCCCGCCGCGCTATGGGCGCAAGAGGCTATTCAGCCGGAAGCGGGATGACCGGCGCGCGCCGGTCATCCCGCTTCCGGCTGAATAGCCTCTTGCGCCCATAGCGCGGCGGGCTGGACCAATCGACATCGGCGCCTTCAAATCGCATGTCTCTCGCTCTTGATGGAGGATGTCATGCAGAGATCGATCGAGCGCATCGCCGGCGAAAGCGGAGGGGTTTCCTACGAATGCCCGCTGTTCCGCTTCACTGGTTCCGACAAGGCTGCTCCTTCGGCATACCTACAGGCGGCACTCCATGCCGGCGAGTTGCCGGGCGTCGTCGCCATCGACGCGCTGATGCCGATGCTTGCCAAAGCGGAGGCCGCAGGCCGCATCAAGGGCAATCTCACCGTCGTGCCCTGGGCCAATCCGATCGGCCGGGCGCAATATCATTTCGGCGAGCATCAGGGCCGCTTCCATCTGGGCACGCGCACCAATTTCAACCGCGGCTTTCCGCTACTCACCGCGCCCGACACAGCGCTCTTGCCCGACACCACCCTTGGCAGCGTCGACCAGCGGCTGAAGACGCGGCTGGTGCAGCTCTCGCTCGGCCATGACATCGTGCTCGACCTGCACTGCGATGACGAGGGCCTCGCCTACCTCTACGTCCACACCAGCCTGTGGCCTGCCATGGCCGATTGCGCCGCCGCCATGGGCGTCGACGCGGTCGTGCTGTGGAGCGAGGACACCGACGGCACCTTCGAGGGCGCCTCGATCATGCCCTACCAGAACGTCCCCGCCGATGTGGCCAAGCTCGACCGCCGCGTCGCCACCACCGTCGAATATCGCGGCATCCTCGATGTCGACGGTGCCCTGGCCGCCGCCGACGCCGACGGCCTCTACCGGCTGTTGGTGGCGCGCGGCGTGATCGCCGATAGCACCCTGCCCGCGCCGGGTCCTTTCACCGGCTTCGTGGCGCCATTGGAAAACATCGACATGATGCCGGCGCCACGGGCCGGTGCCGTGCTCTACGACGTGAAACCCGGCGACCGCGTCGCCAGGGGCGCGCGCCTCGCCACCATCGTCCATGCACCGGGTGAAGCCGACGGCCGCACCGAGG
>NZ_RZPQ01001186.1:0-1102 GCF_003999135.1 Mesorhizobium sp. M7A.F.Ca.CA.004.06.1.1
GATCTACGGTGTGTGTGAGCTGCAGGACAAGAAGATATCGATGCGTGACCCACGTAAATACGCGTTTCGGAGCTTCAATGAAAGTTACATCCGGGAGAGGCTCGTAGAGCCAGCCCATTCCGCCCGTTACGGAATAGACGTCGATCTTTGCGCGGCCAAAGTGGCTCAGCAGATCGCGAATAAACCGGACGGCCACGATATGGTCGCCCATGCCGCCTGTTACACGAATGGCAATGCTGTCTCGTCGTTCTACGTTGATCGCTAGATGAAGTGCTAACGCCGCATTCTTGAAGCCGTTGCGCGTCCTGCGTGAGAAGCGCGTAAGGCCTCGATCTTGCCTACTCATGGCGATTCCTAAGCTTTGACGTTGAACATTCTTCCAGACGGTATCTACGCCGCCGCCGCTCCAGATGCTATCCAAGGGCATGGAGCGCTCGGCGATGCAATGATCGAGCCGGGACTGATGGCGAGGAGACCTGCGGCAGCCATTTCATTTTTCATGGCTCGGAATCCTCGCTCTGGCAGGGATCAAGACGCTTGCTGAGGGCATCCACAGACAGGACAACCGTTGGAATGCACTCGACGTTTCGACGGCCTCGAGTTCGGTGTGCCAGAAGGGCGGCGGCGTCATGCCGATCACCAACACGTCCGTCGGCTCGGCGTGGCCACCTGCGTACCGATATGCCTCAGCAGGCGGTCAAGACGCTTTGCGCGTCCCGCCGGTGGGGCCGCCGTCATTGGCCGCGCCGATCTCGCCAGCCGCCAGCAATTCGTCGAATGTCCGTTCGAGATCGGCATTGTCATCGGCTGCCGGTCCGCTGGGGGGATCCTGGCGTGTCAGCGTTTCCAGCCTTTGATGAAGCTGGCGGTTTTCATCGCGGCAACGGGCATGCGCGAGTTCGTCGGTCATGCCGCGCAAGCGGAGATCGGCGAGTTGGACCTTCACCGCGCCATAGTCTCGGCGCGCCGCGTCGCGCTCCTGGCGCAACGTCGCGATCTCGGCTTCCGAGGTTTGGCCCCGATACTCGGCCACGTCCTCGGCGCGCTGCCCGACCCTCGGCGTTGCGCGGACCACGCTTTGATCGGCGGCGCTGCGCTGGAG
>NZ_RZPQ01001187.1:0-1101 GCF_003999135.1 Mesorhizobium sp. M7A.F.Ca.CA.004.06.1.1
GGTGACGAGATCGAGGAAATCCTCGGGCAACTCGGCCCAGCCGGCGGCTTCGTCATGGGCGGAAGCGGTGTCGAGACGCACCTTGGACTTTTCCGACGCGACCTGGTCGCGGGTCATCTCGCCGGAATTGGCGGCGCGCTGCAAAAGCAGCCAGGACGCAACCTGCATCAGCCTGGTGGTCAGCCGCATCGATTCGGCCGCATAGAGCGTGGCGCCCAGCCGCGACAGTTTCTTTGCCTCGGCCCGGCCCTTGCCGTCGAGATATTCGGCGGCCTGTTCGACCAGGCCCATGCCTTCCTGGTAAAGCGGCTTGAAGGATTGCGAGAAAACCCGGCGCTCCGCCAGCTTGACGGTTTTCGCACTGCCCTTCGAAGGCTCGTTCATTGATACGCCCCTGCACTTGCAACCGGCCGATTCGGCTCCCTGCCGATACACCCGGAACCCTATCTGACTGAAGCTTGAAAATGCGCTTCGTCACCGGCGAAGGCAAGCACATGTTTAACAGAAGGTTAACGGCGAGCCGCCATTGGGCGGCCCCGCTGAGACGCGGACAAAAAGGGAAATGAAGACAAAAAAAGAGCCGCGGATAAGGCGGCTCTCAGGAGTTTAACAGGGAGGCGTCAAACAAAGTGGCTCCAACCACTCGGTAAGAATCCAGATCACTGGATGAACATAGTAAACACCTGTAAAGCTTAATGAAGCCTTAACGGCGCGGATGTTTTTTGACCGAACGCCGCCATACTGTGCCGTAACAGGACAGCATCTCCTGCGTTAGGCTAGCTCAGGCTGTCCTCCAGATCGCCGGCACAGCCTCACCTTACCCCAGGTCCAGCTCAGGCCGTCTTCCAGATCGCCGGCAAGGCGATGAAGGCGAACAGCAGCATGGCTGCGTAGAAGCCCATCGAGGAGGCCGCCACCAGCGGTTCGATCGCGGCATTGCCGGCAAGCAGGAAGTAGAGGCCGATCAGCAGGCCGATGCCGCTGATTGCGGTCAGCCAGAAATGAACGGTGGCGAGTGTCTTTTGCCCGATGGCAGGGAACAAATGGTAGAAGAAGGCGAAGACCGCCGACATCAGCCATCCAGCCACCATTGTGTGGGCG
>NZ_RZPQ01001188.1:0-1095 GCF_003999135.1 Mesorhizobium sp. M7A.F.Ca.CA.004.06.1.1
CGTCAGGACCGCACGAAGGGCAGCCGCGACCTACAGGGAGGAGGATTTCGGCGGCGGCCGGTTCCTCCCGCTCATCGGCGAACAATGCGGGGCCCGAAGAGGACTGACGCGCGGCGCCAACCGTTCCCAATCCGGCCGCGCTTGACGCTGCCGGATTGTCGCTTAAGGACTAGCGGTTCCACCCAACAAAGGCAGAACGGCATGTTCCATCCCGATTTCACGACGCTCAGAATCTTCCTTGCCGTCTACAATCTGGGCAACATCAGCAAGGCGGCGGCGCGCGAGAACATCGCGTCGTCGGCGATCAGCAAGCGCCTCCACTCGCTTGAATCGGAACTCGGGGCGCCGCTGTTCTATCGGCATTCGCGCGGCGTCGAGGCGACGCCCGCCGGCGAGATGCTCGCCAAGCACGCGGCGACCCTGTTCAGCCAGATCAACCGGATGACCTCGGAGATGAGCACCTTCGCCTCCGGCGTCGCCGGCCAGGTGCGCATTCACGCGCACACCTCGGCCATCGTTCAATACATGCCGAGCCAGATCGCCAGCTTCACCAAGGCCTATCCCTCGGTGAAGATCATCCTGGTCGAGGATTCGAGCCTCGGCGTCCTGCAGGCGACGATCGAGGGCCTGACGGACATCGGTATCCTCGCGGGCAACATGGCCTTCCCGGATGCGCTGGATGTCTTCGACTACAGGCACGACAAGCTGGTGGTTCTGGTTCCGGCCGGCCACCCGCTCAGCACGTCGGGCGGGGTGCGCTTTGCCGACACGCTCGGCTTCGACCATGTCGGGCTCGCCGTCACCAGTTCGCTCGGCACCCTGCTCGCGGGTGCGGCCGACGCGCTCAGCATGACGCTGAAGACGTGCATCGAGGTGAAGACCTTCGAATCGGCCGTGCGTATGGTCGAGGCCGGGCTCGGCATCACTATCCTGCCGGACGGCGTGCTGGCCGACAAAGTCGGCAACGACCGGGTCTGCGCCATTCCGCTGCTCGACGAATGGTCGACGCGTCCGCACGTCATCTGCGTCCGCAACGACCGACAGCTGACGACCGCGGCGCTGTTCATGCTCGATCACCTGCGGTCCGTCCCATAG
>NZ_RZPQ01001189.1:0-1093 GCF_003999135.1 Mesorhizobium sp. M7A.F.Ca.CA.004.06.1.1
CTTCGAATACCGACGACCACGACGTGGGTGACCTGGCATGACAAACTCGAACGTCAGGATATTGGTCGTCGATGACGAGCCGCCGATCCGCAAGCTGCTGCGCGTCGGGCTCGGCAGTCAAGGTTATGCGGTCAGCGAGGCGCCGAACGCGAAGGTGGCGATCGAGCTGATGGAGGCGGAGAAGCCGGACCTCGTCCTGCTCGACCTTGGGCTGCCCGGCATGAGCGGTCATGAGTTGCTGCGCAAATGGCGCGACGATGGTCTCGACATTCCAGTGGTCATGCTGTCCAGCCGAACCGACGAGGCCGGCATCGTCCAGGCCCTGGAACTCGGCGCCGACGACTATGTCACCAAACCTTTCGGCATGAACGAGCTGGTGGCGCGCATTCGCGTGGCGCTCCGCCACAAGTTCCAGCAAAAGGGCGAGAAGCCGATTTTCCAGACCGGCGATCTCAGCGTCGACCTGGTCAAGCGCATCGTCAAGGTCGAGGGCAAGGAGGTAAAGCTGTCGCCGAAGGAATACGACATCCTGCGTATGCTGGTGCAGCACGCCGGCAAGGTGCTGACCCATCATTTCCTTTTGAAGCAGGTCTGGGGCGATTCGACCGATGTGCAGTATCTCAGGGTCTATGTCCGGCAGCTCAGGCAAAAGATCGAGAAGAGCCCCGACCAGCCGCGCTACATCACCACCGAGACCGGCGTCGGCTACCGCCTGCGCGAGGCCGAATGAGCAGGCCAGGTTTTAGCCGATAGCTTCCCGTGGCTGGCCAAGCGGTCTGGAAACCCGCAAAGCCGCGAGGCAGCCAACAATGCCGAGCGGCACGAAGGCAAGAAACAACCACGACGCGACATTCGCCGCCGCGTCGTGGTTCAGGCCTTGCGAAAAGCCGCTGGCGTTGGCGACGATGCCGGCGAGTGCGGCGCCCACGGCATAGCCGATGCGCTGCATGGTCGGCACCGCCGCCGAGGCGATGGTCTGCTCGCCCTCCGGGGCGGAGGCGACGATGACGCGCGTCAGGAACGGCCAGGCGATGCCGAAGCCGCCGCCCTGCAACAGGGCACATATCAGGATCAGCGGGACGGAGCCCAGGGG
>NZ_RZPQ01000118.1:0-10796 GCF_003999135.1 Mesorhizobium sp. M7A.F.Ca.CA.004.06.1.1
GCATCAACGGTGTGTCAGGCGTCAAATACGCCATCCCGCTGATTGATGGCCAGGTGCTTGCGCAAGGCAATGTCGGCGGCGGAACCGGAGCGCTGGTGCGCGGCATACGCGGCGAGGATCTGAGCAAGATCGCCATCGTTGCCAGCAACATCAAGCAGGGCTCGATCGCCGATTTCGACTCTGGCGACGGCGTTGCCATCGGCAAGCGCATGGCGGAGAATCTCGGCCTGACGCTTGGCGATACCATCACCTTGATTTCGCCCGACGGCGACGTGACGCCGATCGGCACCACGCCGCGCATGAAGGGTTACAAGATCGCGGCGATCTTCGAAGTCGGCATGTCCGAATATGACACCTCCATCGTCTACATGCCGTTTTCCGAAGCGCAGCTCTATTTCAACATGGACGGGCGGGCGCAGACGATCGAGATCTATGTCGACAATCCAGACGATGTCGATGCGCTGAAACCGAAGGTGGAGGAGGCGGCGCAGCGGCCGATCGACATGGTCGACTGGCGCCAGCGCAACGAGACCTTCTTCTCCGCCCTGCAGGTCGAGCGCAACGTCATGTTCATGATCCTGACGCTGATCGTGCTGGTGGCGGCGCTGAACATCATCTCCGGCCTGATCATGCTGGTGAAGGACAAGGGCCACGACATCGCCATCCTGCGCACCATGGGGGCGTCGCGCGGCGCCATCCTGCGTATCTTCCTGATGACGGGTGCGGCGATCGGCGTGACCGGCACGCTTGCCGGTGTGCTGCTCGGCGTGCTGATCTGCACCAACATCGAGTCCATCCGCCAGTTCTTCTCATGGATGACCGGCAAGGTGCTGTTCAATCCGGAGCTCTATTTCCTCAGCCAGTTGCCGGCGAAGATGGATCCGCGCGAGACGACCTATGTCGTCCTGATGGCGCTCGGCCTGTCCTTCCTGGCAACCGTGTTTCCGGCATGGCGCGCCGCGCGCCTCGATCCGGTCGAAGCCTTGAGGTACGAATAGTGGCCGAGGTCATTATCGAGCTGAAGAGCGTCGAGCGGCACTATGTCCAGGGGCCGCGCAAGCTCACCATCCTGAACGGTGCCGATTTCTCGCTGAAGCGCGGCGAGATGGTGGCGCTGGTGGCGCCGTCGGGCACCGGCAAGTCGACCCTGCTGCACACTGCCGGCTTGCTGGAGCGTCCCGACGCCGGCGACGTCATCCTGGCCGGCCGTGCCTGCGGGCGGCTCTCCGATGACGAGCGCACGGCGATCCGCCGCAACGATGTCGGCTTCGTCTACCAGTTCCATCATCTGCTGCCGGAATTCTCGGCGCTGGAAAACATCATGATGCCGCAGCTCATCAAGGGGCTCAGCCGCAAGGACGCGGCCGAGCGCGCGGCGCAGCTGCTCGATTACATGCAGATCGGCAAGCGCGCGTCGCACCGGCCGTCCGAACTCTCCGGCGGCGAACAGCAGCGCGTCGCCATCGCGCGTGCGGTCGCCAATGCGCCGCTGGTGCTGCTGGCCGACGAGCCGACCGGCAATCTCGACCCGGTCACCGCGTCTTATGTGTTCGAGGCGCTGGCGGCGCTGGTCAAGCAATCGGGCCTCGCGGCGCTGATCGCCACCCACAATCACGAATTGGCATCGCGCATGGACCGGCGCGTCACCCTGGCCGACGGCAAAGTGGTGCCGCTTTAGTCTCTGATGTCGTCATCCTAGGGCGAAGCTCCGCGGAGCGGAGCGTAGACCCTAGGATCCATGCCGTTACTTTCGAGACAAATGCAGGGGTCGAGGATATGCGACCTCTATCAGAGGCGATAATTCTGCACCGTAGCATCGCCCCTGGTCACGGCATGGATCCTAGGGTCTGCGCGCGTCGCTCCGCTCCTTGCTCCGCCCTAGGAGGACGATGCGATGGCTAATCGCAAAGGCTTCGGTCAGCCCACGTAGCACCGTCGCTCGCCCCTCAACCCTTTCTTAACCCTGCCGATTTGATCGCCCGAAAATTCCGGAGGCGGCCGCATCGTGCCCGTTGACTTTGAAACAAAATTAGAACAAAATGCGAACATATCAACAACAGGAGAGAGTTATGACCGATCTGGTTCAGGATGTCATCTCACTGGTTTGCATGAGCACGTTCCTTGTTTCCATGGCGATCTGGATCGGAGCCATGTGATTTGGCGGCGTTCGCCGCCGCTGTTCCTACGCGGTGGAAGGCCGTTCCGCCGTTAAGCTTTTCTTGCCGCCGTAACGTTAGGGTACCCCGGCAAGACAGGGAGCAACGTCCAGGTGTCGCCCATAGTCACGGCCATTCTGGTGGCCAGCAATCTCGGGCTGATCTTTCTGTTGATGACCGTGCCGCTTGGTCTGCGCACGGTGCGGCTGACCCGTCTGGTGGCGATGGACCGCCAGCGCCTCTGGCAGGCGCTGTGGCCGCTCGGCAGCGATGCCGGCTGGTCCGGTGAGATCCTTTCCGCCGAGGCGCCGGACGGCGAGGGCGTGGCCCGCATCACGCTGTCGTGGGAAGGTCGCGACGGCAAGCCGATCGAACGCAGGTCGCGGTTTGAAGACGTCGTCGAAGGTATCAGCTTCTCGATGCGTGTCATCGAGGACACCGCGCTCGATGCTTCGTTCTGGAAGGACTTTTCCGAAACCGCCGAACTCGTTTCCGAGGGCAACGGCACGCGGGTGACGCTCAGCCAGACGGATCGCTATCGCGGCGTCGCCTTCCTGGTGTTCCGCTATTTCGCCCTGCGCCGCGAACTCTCCAAGCTGCAGCGCTGGGCGCGGACCGGGCAGTATCGCAAGGGCGGTTGGTTCGAGCATCCGCTCAGCCAGGTTGGCTTTGCCGGGCTTTCGGCGCTGATCCTGTGGCCATTCTTCGGCCTTCACTTCGGCGGCCTGGCACTGGCCGCGATCCTCACATCGGTGGTCGCCCTGCATGAGCTTGGCCATATGGCGGCGTTCCGGCTTATGGGCCACAACCGGGCACGGATGATCTTCATTCCGCTGCTCGGCGGCATCGCCATTGGCGGGCGGCCCTATGACAGCCGTTTCGAGGTGGCTTTCGTGGCGCTGATGGGCGCCGGCTTCTCCGCATTCCTGGTGCCGGTTGTGATCGCTGCCAGCACCTTTGCCGGCGCGGAAGGCCACCGGCTGGCGGCGGCCCTGCTGGCGACCCTGGCGGGCTTCGCCGCACTGTTCAACATCGCCAATCTGGTGCCGGTGTGGAAGTTCGACGGCGGTCAGGTGCTGCGCCAGATCTGTCCGGGACCGGTCGCACTGGCGCTGGCTTCCTTCTTCCTGCTCTCGGCTTTCCTGGCTGTCGGTTGGCAGGCCGGCTTTTCCTCCAATTTCCTGCTCGCGACGGGAGCGGTGTTTTCGATCCTCAGCCTGCTGACGATGAGCAGCGGGGTCAAGCCGCGTTACGAGCTGAAGCCGATCCGCACCATCGACCGCCTCGCCATGGCCGCGGCGTTGCTGGCGGTGTTCGCCATCCATGGCTATGGCGTGTTGTGGGCCTCCGCCCAACTGATTTGAGCCGTACCGGATCCGGAAGGATCAGCCCGCCTTGCGCTCGGCTTCGACAGGCAAGACCGTGGCGGGACCGAACACATCCTCGAAGGCGGATTTCAACGCGAGATCAAGGTCGGCCATTCCCAGGGGAAGGCCGAGATCGACGAGGCTGGTGACGCCGTGGTCCTGCACGCCGCAAGGCACGATGCCGCTGAAATGGTCGAGATCGGGCTCGACATTGATGGCGATGCCATGAAAACTCACCCAGCGCCGCAGCCGGATGCCTATGGCCGCGATCTTGTCCTCGGCCGGCGAGCCGTCCGGCAGGGCAGGGCGATCCGGCCGCACGACCCAGACGCCGACCCGGTCCTCGCGGCGTTCGCCCTGCACGTTGAAGGCGGCGAGCGTGCCGATGATCCACTGTTCGAGCGCCGCGACGAAGGCGCGGACGTCCTCACGCCGCCGCTTCAGATCAAGCATGACATAGGCGACCCGCTGGCCCGGCCCATGATAGGTGTATTCGCCGCCGCGGCCGGCCGCAAATACCGGGAAGCGGCTGGCGTCGATCAGATCCTCGCCGCGAGCGCTGGTGCCGGCCGTGTAGAGCGGCGGGTGTTCGACCAGCCAGACCATTTCGCCGGCAGCGCCGCTGCGGATCGCCTCGGCGCGCGCCTCCATGAAGGCAAGTGCTTCGCGATAGGCGGTAAGGCCGGGCTCGATCAGCCATTCGACCGGTGCTGAACCGGGGAGCGGCAGGAACGACGTGGCGATCTGGCTGCGTTCGGGCATGGCGTATCGTCTTTTCGCTTATGCATGTCGCGTCCCAAAACCGCCTCGCACCTTTGGGTGACATCAACTTGCCTTCCATATGGCGATATCAGGCGCAAACGTCCAGTTCCGGCGCTGCGTTCGGACCCTGTGGAGCATTATGCCAATCGCCTGACATTATTGCTTGCCGTGCACTTGTTTCGCCGGAAACGATTTGCTACACGCCGCGAGCCGGTCGGTTCCGGCTCTACCACGTGCGGTCGTGGCGGAATTGGTAGACGCGCAGCGTTGAGGTCGCTGTGGGGCAACCCGTGGAAGTTCGAGTCTTCTCGACCGCACCATTTTCCTTCCCAGATCCCGATTGTGCAAGCTCCGCCCGCTGCGGGCCGGGCGCATTTCGTTTGATATTCCCGCGCTTTACGCCACTTTCTTTTTGAGCGTCGGATTCTCCCAAAACCGGTTTCCCCTTTGGGTCCGATGCTCTAGACCTGATTTGCACCTTTTCCGGGATTCTTGTGGCGGGAGGCGCTGGTGGAAGGCGAGCACGAACGGACGATTGGCGCCAGGGCCGCCGAGGAGCACCACGCCGACATCTATGGCGAGGACGGCGCCGTGCTTTCGTCCTTCCTGGCGCGGATTGGCGCGGCGATCGCCGACCGCGACACGCTGACCCTCAAGCATGAAGTCGACGACCTGCACCAGTCGGAACTCGGCGACCTGCTCGAGGCGCTGCATCCCGAACAGCGCCACGCGCTGGTCGAGCTCCTGGGCGCCGATTTCGACTTCTCCTCGCTGACCGAGGTCGACGAGGCGATCCGTATGGAGATCGTCGACAGTCTGCCCAATGCGCAGATCGCGCAGGCGGTACAGGAGCTCGATTCCGACGACGCCGTCTACATTCTCGAAGACCTCGAGAAGGAGGATCAGGACGAGATCCTGTCGCAGCTGCCGTTCACCGAGCGGATCAGGCTGCGCCGCTCGCTCGACTATCCCGAAGAGACGGCCGGCCGCCGCATGCAGACCGAGTTCGTCGCGGTGCCGCCGTTCTGGACGATCGGCCAGACCATCGACTACATGCGCGACGACCAGAATCTGCCCGAGCGCTTCAGCCAGATCTTCGTCATCGATCCGAGCTTCAAGCTGCTCGGCGCCATCGACCTCGACCAGATCCTGCGCACCAAGCGTTCGGTCAAGGTCGAGGAAGTGATGCACGAGACGCGGCACGCCATTCCGGCCACCATGGACCAGGAAGAGGCTGCACGGGAATTCGAGCAGTACGATCTTTTGTCGGCCGCTGTCGTCGACGAGAACGAACGGCTGGTTGGCGTTCTGACCATCGACGATGTTGTCGACGTCATACAGCAGGAGGCCGAAGAAGACTTGATGCGCATGGGCGGCGTCGGCGACGAGGAGCTTTCCGACAGCATCTTTTCGACCTCGCGCTCACGCGTTCCGTGGTTGCTGATCAACCTTCTGACCGCGTTCCTGGCGGCGTCGGTGATCAGCCTTTTCGACCGCACGATCGAACATATCGTCGCACTGGCGGTGCTGATGCCGATCGTCGCCGGCATGGGCGGCAATGCCGGCTCGCAAACCATGACCGTCACCGTGCGGGCGTTGGCGACCAGGGATCTCGACATCTACAATGCCGGCCGCATCATTCGCCGCGAGATGGGTGTCGGCTTCATCAACGGCATCGTCTTCGCCATCCTGATCGGCATCGTTGCGGCAGCCTGGTTCCGTGACCCCAATCTGGGCGGCATCATCGCGGCGGCGATGATCATCAACATGTTCGTGGCCGCTCTGGCCGGCATCCTGATCCCGCTGCTGCTCGATCGTTTCAAGATCGATCCGGCGGTCGCTTCGGCAGTTTTTGTCACCACGGTTACCGACGTCGTCGGCTTCTTTGCATTTCTCGGCATTGCCACGTGGTGGTTCGGTGTGCCCTGAAGGCATGCCTTTTGGCTTAATTGACTTTTACGTAAATGCCGTGCGAGGCTTGCGCGGGGCGCCATGTCGATTCCGGCATGGCATGGGTTTTGGTTCGGGACATAAGGGCGACGCCGGCATGGCGATCGCCCCTTGGTTTCGGCGTGCGGGAGTGGCAATGCGAGAATATTATTCGATCACCGAGTTGACCCGCGAGTTCGACGTGTCGACGCGGACGCTGCGCTTTTACGAGGACGAAGGGCTGGTGCAGCCGGTGCGGCGTGGCCGCACGCGGCTGTTTCGCCCCTCCGACCGGCACCTCATCCGTCAGATCATGCGCGGCAAGAGGCTTGGCTTCTCGATCAACGAAATCCGCGAGATCATCCAGATGTACAAGGAGCCGCCCGGCGAAGTCGGCCAGCTCAACCTGATGATCAAGCGCATCGAGGAAAAGCGCGAGGATCTCCGGCAGAAGCGCCGCGATCTCGAGGAGACGCTGGCTGAACTCGACCAGGCCGAGGAATCTTGTGTGGAGCGGCTGGTTGAGCTTGGCGTGAATACCTGAGCGGACTGGATTCTGTCGCGCGTTAGCGTTCGGAATTAGCGGAGACGTCTATTCCTTCGTCATCCTAGGGTCTCCGCGACGGAGCTGCGCTCCTGCTTCGCCCTAGGATGACGAGGTTCGCAAGACTTAGGCTAATCGCCGAAGTGTGCACCTGTCAAACCTCTCCGCGATGGAAACCAGGGGCGCCAGCTCAGATCCAGCGGCGCACGCGTTTGGCGTAGTCGCGGTACTTCTTGCCGAATTTTGCCGCCAGCACCTTTTCCTCGCCTTCGATCGCCATTTTCTGCGTGGCATAGGCGGCGATGAACGCGAGTGGCAGGAACCACACGATGCCCGAGACAAAGGCGACCCCGATCAACAGCAGGGTGTTGGCCAGATACATCGGATTGCGGGTGATGCCGAAGGGACCCGTGGTGACCAGGTGATCGGGCACAGCGTTCGGGTTCAGCGTGGTCTTGGCGCGGACCATGGTGCGGATCGCGGTGACCCAGAGCGCGGCGACGGCAAACAGCGCCACCCAGCCGGTGGCGAAAAGAATATCGCCCAGGAGGTCACCGATCCAGGGCAGGGGATAGAGCAGGCCCAGCGCGATGCTGATGGCGATGGCGGCGGTGTAGATCAGCGGCGGCCACGGTATGAGCCCCGGCTTCGGCTGGTTCTCGGTCATTTGACCCCTTCCTCCATCAACTTGCTGTCGGTCTTGGCGGTACACATGCCGGCGAGATCGGACAGATGCGTCTTCCATTCCGCAGTCTGGTCGTTGTTGTAGAGCCGATCAAGCGTTGCCTCGCCCTCGAGCGTATCGAGCATGCAGACACAGTAGCTCGTACAGAACTCGGTGTCGCGCGACTGCTCGCAGGACAGCTGGCAGGTTTTGAGGAAATTCACCTGCGGGGTTTCGACCTGTGCCGGCATGATCTGCGAGAACAGCCACATGCAGCCGATCAGCAATGGCTGGTGGATCAGGTAGAACGCCAGGCTGTGCCGGCCGATAAAGACCAGCGGGTTGGCCCAGCGACCGGGCGCCAATTCGGCAAGCCGGGCAAGTACGCCTGAACCGGCGGCAAGTTTCGTCACCGCGATGCCCGCAAGCACGGCGCCGAACCATGGAAACAGCGGAACGTAGTCGTTGGAGCGTGGATTGTTCGCCGACAGGCCGACCCACCACAGCCATGGGTGATCGAACGCCTCGAGGCGCAGATAGACAGGCGCCGCGATGACGAGCGCGGCGACGACAAGCGTCAGCAGTGCCGGCAGCCGCAGAAAGGCGAGGCCGAGCAGGCTGGCCAGCGCGATCTCGTGCAAGATGCCGAAGAAGATGAATCCATCCGGCGTGGCGATACGGGTGACGACCGATATCGCGATCGCGGCTCCCGCGACCATGGCGAACCGCTTCCAGAAGCCGTTCCAGCGGATTTGTCGGCCATGGGCGAGGTACAGACTGACGCCGACCAGGAACAGGAAGGTCGAAGCGATGCAACGCGCGTAGATCTTCCACCAGCCGAAGGCGGTCAGGCCGGGATCGGTGTAGCCGAAGAACTCCAGATCCCAGGTGAAATGGTAGCTCGCCATGGCGATCAGCGCGATGCCGCGCACGATGTCGATAGCGACGATGCGCTTTGGTCGATCCGGAACGGGTGCGGTCGGCGTTTGGATGCTCATGGTCTCGCATTCTGATTCAGCCCCGCTGGAGGACTATCACGGTTGCCCGGCACAAAAGAAGACCGGCAACTCTGCCGACAACCCGGATCAGCCGCGGCATTGGGCCAGTGCAGGGAAGCCTTTGGCCGGCTTCGCTTTTGCCGGATGCGCGTCGGTTTCCTCTTATTGGCGCTGGGATCGCCACGTCAGATTTGACCCGGTGAATCTGCTTCGGGGAAAGCAATGTCCACCCATGTGCGCCATCCAATCTGGCTGCCGGCTCTCAAGGCCGCGGACGCGCGCACCTTCGCGTCGCTCTATGCGGTCGAATCCTTCGCCCGCGCCACGGTGTCGAGCGTCATCCCGATCCAGGCCTACGAGATCCTGCACAACGAGCAGATCGTGTCGATGCTCTACACAGTCGTGGCGATGCTCGGGCTGTCGGTGACATTGTTCATGCCGATGCTGATCCGCCGTTTTGCCCGGCGCTGGGTCTACACGGCAGGCGCCTGCCTGCTGGCCGTCGGCTCGCTGTTCTTCGTCACCGACACGCTTGCCGGGCAACTGGCCGGCATGCTGTGCCGGGTGATGGGCGCCAGCGCGCTGTCGATCACGCTCAACCTCTACATCATGGACCACATCCGCAAGACCGACTTCATGCAGGCCGAATCGCTGCGCATGGCGTGGTCGATGCTGGCCTGGACCGGTGGGCCGACGCTCGGCATCTTCCTCTACACGCGCTTCGGCATCTATGCCGCGCATGGTACGGTCGCGGTGTTCGCGTTTGGCCTGCTGGCGCTGTTCTGGACCTACCGCCTCGGCGACAACCAGTCTATCCGTCCGGGCAAGACGCGCCCCGTCAATCCGCTCGCCAATATCGGCCGCTTCGTGGCGCAGCCCAGGCTCAGGCTGGCTTGGCTGATCGCCTTTGGGCGCTCCTGCTTCTGGACGACGTTCTTCGTCTATGGGCCGCTGTTCATGGTCATCACAGGTGAGGGCAAGCTGGCCGGCGGCCTGCTGGTTTCGGCCGGCAACGCGCTGTTGTTCATGGCGATTTTCTGGGGCAAGGCAGGAAAGCGCTTTGGTGGCCGCGGGACCATGACATTCGCCTATTTCGCCATGTCGGCCGCGCTTTTGGCGGCGGGCTTCGTCGGCGAAACCGTGCCGCTGCTTACCGGCGCCTTCCTGCTCTGCGGTGCCTTCTTCACCATTGCGCTCGACGCCCTCGGCTCGACCGCCTTCATGCGCTCGGTGCGCTCCTATGAAAGATCTCAGATGGCAGCGGTCTACCGCACCTATCTCGACTTTTCCGAGTTGACGCCGCCGCTGGTCTATTCAGTGGCGCTGGCCTTCTTCGGCCTGGGCTCGGTGTTCGTCACGCTCGGTCTGCTGGCGGCGGTCTGCGGCTTTGTGACGTGGCGCTATCTGCCAAAATCACTTTGACCTTCATGGCGCATTCGCAATGGTCACCGGCGGAATTTGGTTTGCCGGAAGCGAGGATTCTGCCTATAGTCACCGGTGTCGCCGGTTCCATTTTGGAGCCAAGAGGGAATGCGGTGAGGGCGAATTTCGCCCAATGCCGTGGCTGCCCCCGCAACTGTGTGCGGTAGTCCTCTCCATAAACCACTGAGGATTTTTTCTTCGGGAAGGTGGGGAAGGACGCTGATCCGTGAGCCAGGAGACCTGCCGGCGACAGGAAACTGACTTCGATGCCCTCGGGTGGAGGGCGAAAGGACAAGACATGACTACCGCTTCCGTCTCCCTCGGCACCTCCGTCTCCTCGCAGTCGCGCTTCATGCAGCTCGCTCTTGCCGCGCTGCTCGGCGTTTTCGTGATGGGCTTTGTCGGCTTCTCGCATATCGATGCGGTCCACAATGCGGCTCACGACTATCGCCATTCGATGGCGTTTCCCTGCCACTGACGAGGGGCTGACATCATGAACCTGTTTCGCAACGTCGTGTTCATCGCGGCGATCGCAGGGCTCGTGGCCGGCGTCGTCCTCGCCTGCCTGCAAGCCTATGCCACCGTGCCGCTGATCCTGAAGGCGGAAGTCTACGAACAGGCGGGCGGCGGGCATCACCATGACCATGCCGCTCCGGCCGCAACGGATAGCAATGCCATGAGCACAACTGCACCGGCGGGAGATGCCATGAGCTCTGCTGCCCCGGCGGCGGAAGCCGCTCCGGCAGACGAAGGCTGGGCGCCGGCAGATGGTTTCGAGCGTTTCGCCTTCAGCGTGCTTGCCAACATCGTCACCGGCATCGGCTTCGCCTTGATCCTGGTCGCGGTCTCCGAATTCGCCGGCGGCATCGGTGGCTGGCGCCAGGGCGTGTTCTGGGGCCTGGCCGGCTTCGCCGTGTTCACGCTGGCGCCTGGCCTCGGCCTGCCGCCGGAACT
>NZ_RZPQ01001190.1:0-1090 GCF_003999135.1 Mesorhizobium sp. M7A.F.Ca.CA.004.06.1.1
ACCGCGAGGTCGACGACGAGATGCGGTTGTCCGAAGGCGGGCAGGCCGATGATCATTGCGGTGTAGCCGGCGAGCGCGGCGCCATAGGCTTCCGGATTGCGCAGCAGCGACGAGACGAAGGTGCAGATGCCGATCCAGACGGCAAGCACCGTCACCAGCACCCAGGGGTTGGTGCCGAATACGGTGGTGATGCCGATCGCCGCGACGCCGCCGACCAGCGTGCCGAGCAGCCGGTAGAAGCCCTTCGCCAGCACCATGCCGGCAACCGGCTGGGCGACGATGAACACCGTCATCATGGCCCATTGCGGGTGGTCGAGTTTTAGGGCGTAGGCGGCCAGCAGCGCTATCAGGCCGGCTGAAACGGTGCGAAGAGCGAAAATCCAGTCCGAGCGCGTCGGTTGCGTCAGGTCGGTCAAACTGGTTTCGAAATAGCCTTTCAGCCGTGCCGCAATCACACGCTGGTCTCCATATCAGAAGCGCAAGCTAAACCGGCTGATGGCTAGATATCCAGCACTTCCGTCTCGGCGAATTCGGCGCGTTCCTGGATGAAGCGGAAGCGGGCTTCCGGCTTGGTGCCCATCAACGCATCGACGGCGTCCTTGGTCGCCGCCTCGGCGTCGATCACGTCGATCCTGAGCAGCGTGCGCTTCCTCGGATCCATGGTGGTTTCCTTGAGCTGGGCCGCCATCATCTCGCCCAGGCCCTTGAAGCGGCCGAGTTCGACCTTGCCGCGCCCGGTGAATTCGGTGCGCAGGAGCTCGTCCTTGTGCGCGTCGTCGCGGGCATAGGCGACCTTGCCGCCTTGCCTGATCGAGTAAAGCGGCGGCACCGCTAGGTAGAGATGGCCGCCACGCACAAGTGCCGGCATCTCCTGATAGAAGAAGGTGATCAGCAGCGAGGCGATGTGGGCGCCGTCGACATCAGCGTCGGTCATGATGATCACGCGGTCGTAGCGCAGATCCTCATCGCGGTACTTCGAACGCGTACCGCAGCCGAGCGCCTGGATCAGGTCCGAAATCTGTTGGTTGCCGGCGAGCTTGTCGTTGCCGGCGCTGGCGACGTTGAGGATTTTTCCGCGCAGCGGCAGGAC
>NZ_RZPQ01001191.1:0-1080 GCF_003999135.1 Mesorhizobium sp. M7A.F.Ca.CA.004.06.1.1
AGCTGACGCTGGACGATTGGGACAGATATGGCCGCGATGTGCCGACCATCCTCGACCTGATGCCGTCCGGCCGTTTCCTGATGGAGGATTTCTGCTACGCCGGTGGCATTCCGGCCGTCATGAAGGAGATGGCCGATCTGCTTGATCTCGACGCGCTGACCGTCACCGGCAAGAGCGTGTGCGAGAACATCAGTGACGCCCAAAACTACAATCCGGAGGTGATCCGCCCGCGCGACAAGGCGCTGACATCGCACGGCGGCATCGCGGTGCTGCGCGGCAATCTGGCGCCCGACGGCGCCATTATCAAGCCGTCCGCCGCCTCGCCAGCGCTGATGAAGCATCGCGGCCGCGCCGTCGTCTTCGAGGACATCGACGACTACAAGGCGCGCGTCGACGATCCCTTGCTGGACATCGACGATGCGTCGATCATGGTGCTGAAGAATTGCGGGCCGAAAGGCTATCCTGGCATGGCCGAAGTCGGCAACATGGCGCTGCCTCGGAAGCTGCTGAAGCAAGGCGTCCGCGATATGATCCGCATCTCCGACGCCCGCATGTCCGGTACCGCCTTCGGCACTGTCGTTCTGCATGCCGCACCCGAAGCCGCTATCGGCGGCCCGCTGGCGCTGGTCAGGAGCGGCGACTTCATCGAGCTCGATGTCGAAGCGAGGAAGCTGCATCTCGACGTGTCGGAACAGGAGTTGGCGCGGCGTCGTGAATCCTGGCTACCGCCCGTCCCGGCGATGCGCGGCGGCTATCAAGGCCTCTACGTCGACCATGTCCTGCAGGCGGATCGTGGCGCCGACCTCGACTTTCTCGTCGGAAGCCGTGGCCATGCCATTCCACGCGAAAGCCATTGAGGTACGCGTGACAAAATTCAAACCAGATGATTTCCACGGTATTCACGCCATTCTCTACGCGCTCTTTGACGTGAACGAACAGCTGGACCGCGCGGCGATGCGTCGGCAGGTCGAGATCTGCCTCGCGACCGGCGTGCACGGCATGGCGGCGCTCGGCCTGGCAACGGAAGTCGCCCAACTGACCCAGGGCGAGCGGCGGGCGATCATGGAATGGACGGCGGGA
>NZ_RZPQ01001192.1:0-1074 GCF_003999135.1 Mesorhizobium sp. M7A.F.Ca.CA.004.06.1.1
CTTGTAGACGAGCTGGGAGTGACCGTCACGGCGCAGCAGGACACAGAAATTGTCGAACGAAGTGACCACGCCGGTCAGCTTGACGCCGTTGATAAGGAAGATGGTGAGCGGGTTCTTGCTCTTGCGAACTGAATTCAGGAACAGGTCCTGAAGGTTTTGCGATCGTTCCGCCATTGTTCTTGTCTTTCGCCGATCCCCTTCGGTTTGCAAGCCAATGCGCCAAATTAACGGGCGCATGTCAAGCTCGCAAACACCGTCTTGTCGTCAGTAACGACAAGCAGAACGAGATATATTGATGTTCATTCCACCTGTGCGGTTATCAGGCTGGACTTTTTTCCGCAATGTCAAAAAAGGCCTGCCGCAAGGAAAGTGTTATTGAGCCGGGGTGCCCATTGGCGACCGTATCGCCGTCGATAGCCACCACCGGCATGGCGAGTGTCGTTGCGGAGCTGATGAACGCCTCGCGTGCCGCCTTGGCCTCGGCGACGGAAAAGCCGCGCTCCTCGATCTTCAGGCCGAGCTTGGCCGCCACTTCGAACATGGTCGTGCGGGTGATGCCGCGCAGGATGCCGTGCTCCGCCGGCCTGGTGACCAGGACGCCGTCCCGAGTGACGATCCAGGCATTGGACGAGCCGCCTTCTTTTACGTTGCCTTCGGCGTCGACGAACCAGGCTTCCTGCGCACCGGCCTCCTTTGCCTTCTGCTTGGCCAATACATTGGGCAGCAGCCCGACGGTCTTGATGTCGACGCGGTCCCAGCGGTTCTCCGGCACGGTGATGACCGCGATGCCGGTCTCGGCTCGCTTTGCTCCGGCTGCGGGGTCGGCCTTCCTGGCGGTCACCACCAGGGCCGGCTTGGTGTCTGCGGAAGGGAAGACAAAGTCGCGGCTGGCGACGCCGCGCGTCACCTGGACATAGACCAGGCCGTTGGCGACATGGTTGCGGTTGACCACCTCGCGCAGGATAAGCGGCAGCACGTGAGAGGTGACTGGCCAGGCGATCGACAATTCGGTCAGCGAGCGGTTCAGCCGCGCCAGATGGCGCGGCATGTCGACGATGAAGCCATGCGCCACCT
>NZ_RZPQ01001193.1:0-1070 GCF_003999135.1 Mesorhizobium sp. M7A.F.Ca.CA.004.06.1.1
CAGCCTGTGGCTCGGCTACCCCCCAGGTTGCGGACAACAGGAGGCCAAGCAGCATGGCAGCATGCGCCTGCTTCCACCCTCCGCTTGCCATCCGCCCAAACTCCGCCTGCCAAATCCGACTGTTAGCCCGCAATGCTACCGTGTTCGCGGTTAACTGCAGTTTACCGCGAAATCCGTGTTCAGCCCAGATTGACGACCGCCTGTGCCTTGTGGGCGGCTTCCACGACGGCAAGCGCCGTCATGTTGACGACGCCGCGCGAGGTGACCGACGGCGTCAATATATGCGCCGGCATGTCCGTGCCGAGCAGGATCGGCCCGACGTGTAGCGCATCCATCATGGTCCTGAGCGCCGTCAGCGTGATGTTGGCCGAATCGAGATTGGGGAACACCAGCAAATTGGCTTCGCCCTTCAGCCGTGAATGCGGATATACGCGCTGGCGCAGATGCTCCGACAGAGCGGAATCGGCGTGCATCTCGCCATCGCATTCCAGCTCTGGGGCAATGCGCGCCAGGATCGCCGCCGCTTGCCGCATCTTCAGGGCACTGGGCGAATCGCGCGAGCCGAAATCCGAATGCGAGAGCAGCGCTGCCTTCGGCTCGATGCCGAAGCGCTGGATTTCTTCCGCCGCCAGCACCGTCATCTCAGCGATTTCTTCCGCCGTCGGGTCGACGGAGACATGCGTGTCGGTCAGGAAGATGATGCCGCGCTGCGAGATCAGCATCGAGAGCGTCGACAGGTCGCGATCCTTGACGCCGGTGCGCGGGCCGATGATCAAGGTGACGTTGCGCAGATGCCGCTCGAAGCGCCCTTCGAGGCCGCAAACCATTGCATCGGCATCGCCGCGTTTCAGCGCAAGTGCTGCGATCACCGTGTTGTCGGTGCGCACCATGGTGCGCGCGGCTTCCGTCGTGACGCCGCGCCGGCCGGCGAGTTCGATCAGAAGGTCGACATAATGGCGGTAGCGCGGATCGTCTTCCGGGTTGATCAGGCCGAAATCCACACCGGGCTTGATGCGCAAGCCGTAGCGCTTCAGGCGCACCTCGATGACGTGCGGCCGGCCGATCAGGAT
>NZ_RZPQ01001194.1:0-1070 GCF_003999135.1 Mesorhizobium sp. M7A.F.Ca.CA.004.06.1.1
CCGGTTATGCCGGTTTCGACCAGTACGGCCTCGGCGGCTTCGAGAATGGCATCGGCGCTGTCGGGGTTGCGCCGCGCACCGATCGATCTGCGCGCCGGATCGGCGTCCTCGGCCATCTCTGTCTCCTCGCCAACACTATCGCCGGCAATATAGGCGACCCGACGCTCAAACGAAACGGCGCGTTTTCAAGCTTCGGGAACGGATGGTAGCGGCAGGGGTTAAGTTCATTCTCTGAAAGTCTACCGCCGTGTCGGTTGGCGAAGCTCCAAACGCAAAAACCCGCCGGGCGGCGGGTCACTGGCGCAAATCAGCACCATGGGCAAAAATGTAGCATAGCTGCCCTCACCGAGTCAAGAAAAAATTCCTATCGCCATGAGGCGCCGCCAGCTTGAATTGCCCGGCTGGCCGTGGGATCACGCCTACTGCATCGCCTGCGATGTCTCGGATTCGATACGCCAGCCGCCGCCGGCCTTGACCACCCCAAGCGTGACGCGCGCCTTGCCGGTCAGGCGTGCCGCCGACCTGTCCTTTGGAAGATAGTCGTAGCGCATCGCAAAGACTGCCTCGGCGCGATCTTCGCCCTGTGGAGTGACCTCCAGGCTGCCGGCCTCCATGCTTAGCGACCAGGAGGCCCACTGCGCGAACCAGTCGGCCTTGATCTTGACGATGGCGTCGGCGTCGTAGCGGGTTCCGAAGATGAAGGCGGATGGGCCGTAGAGCCGCTTGACGGTCTCGCTCATCGCCCCGGTGTCCGGCGTCAGATAGTCCTGGCGCAGGAATTTCTCGATCGATCCCTTGTCGTCGCCGACAGAGCGTTCAAGTGCGGCCACTTCCATTGAAGGCGCCGGCGCCGCGGCCGGCCTTTGTGGCTCTGCGGGTTGTCCGTCCGAGACGAATTCGAAGCGTTCGAGCAACGATCCCTGCTCCCAGGGGCGCTGGGTTTCGCGGGTTTGCGAAACCACGTCGCGGCGCACCGCGATCATCATGTCGTTGATGCTCTGGCCGGGCTCGGCGATGTGGCGCAGCAGGGCGGCGGCGAAAGGCGAGTTGCGTCCGCTGTCGCCATGGAC
>NZ_RZPQ01001195.1:0-1069 GCF_003999135.1 Mesorhizobium sp. M7A.F.Ca.CA.004.06.1.1
GAATTTCTCCATTCCGCAGCCGCCGGCCGATCCCGACGCATTGACCGACGACGAGGATGCGCTGACCGACATCGATCTCGAGGAACTCGGCCTGCTGACGCCGCGCGTCACGGAAGATTGACTGGCATTGGCGGCCAACTTGATGAGGATGCGCGGATTCGTAGCGGGCGTTCCCGTCGAAAATGCGTGACATCCGTCACCCTTTCATAAACTCTGTCGCAGTTGTGTTTGAATCCCAACGCGAAAACGCATAGATCATCGCCAGGGAAAACATTCGAGAGAGATTTGCTATGGGTTCATTTTCGATTTGGCATTGGCTGATCGTGCTGGTGATCGTGCTTTTGGTGTTCGGCCGCGGCAAGATTCCCGAGCTGATGGGCGATATGGCCAAGGGTATCAAAAGCTTCAAGAAGGGCATGGCCGACGACGAGGTTGCCGAAGACAAGCGCACCGTCGAACATCGTGCCGACGAGACCGTTGCGGCCGCGAAGGAAAAAGTCAGCAAGAGCTGAGCCTAAGGTTCTAGTCGGAACAGAGTGCCATGTTTGAAGTCGGCTGGACCGAAATGCTGGTCATCGCGATCGTCATGATCGTGGTCGTCGGACCCAAGGATTTGCCCAATATGCTGCGCACCTTCGGCCGCACGACGGCGAAGCTGCGCGCCATGGCGTCCGATTTCCAGAAACAGTTCAACGAGGCGCTGAAGGAAGCCGAGCTCGACGACGTCAAGAAGTCCGTCGACGAGCTCAGGGGCATGAGCCCGATGGCTGAGATCAGGAAGCAGCTCAATCCGTTCGAACAGGCCGCGGCCGACGTTCGCTCCGGCGTCGATGCGGCGATGAAGCCGAAGCCGGCAGCCGATCCGGCAAGCTCTGTCGCTTCGACCCCGCAAACGGCCGAGCCGTTGAAGAACGGTGCAACGACCATGCCTGGCGTCAACGCGCCGGAAGCAGCGCCAGCAGCGCCGGTTTTTCCGGCAATGACCGACGAATCGGTGGTGACCTCGTCAGCGCCGGCGGAACCCGTTGCGGCGCCGAAGGCGTCCGCGGCGAAGAAACCAGCCAAGCCT
>NZ_RZPQ01001196.1:0-1068 GCF_003999135.1 Mesorhizobium sp. M7A.F.Ca.CA.004.06.1.1
ACGCTGGAAACATCTGGCGGGTCAATGATTTCGGTTCATTGGTGGTTCCTGCACGCTCGGCGGCCGTGCTGGTGAAGACGTGGTCGTTCAACGCACCGCAGCGCGAAGCGCCGATAGGAAAAGCACAAGCAACGCCAAGGCGTTGAGGCCGGCGGCGATGGCATGCGAATACTCCCATTGCCGCCGCAGCAGCTCCCAGTTTTCAGGCAGGACAGTCCAGTTCCGGGTCGCCTGATTGATTGGATAGGTCAGCGTCCAGAAGGCAAATTGCGTGGCGCCGATGCTGAGAAAGGCGACAACAACCAAGCCGAAAGATGCACTCGCTCGGTAGAGCAGGATCGCCAGGGCGGCCGTAGAGAGCAATGCTCCCAGCACTACGATGCCGAACAGGCTCCATCCATCATAGGCGCGTTGCGCAGCCAGATAGTTCGGCCCGTCGAGCTTCATCTTGTTGAACATCGTGAAGAAATGCGCGGCGGCCGGAACGAAAGCCAATACAACGAAAATGAAGCTGACCACTCTCAGACTATAAATTGCCATATCCGGTCTCCTCTCAGGAGAGAGCTAGGGCAATCGGCAGAGTTGAAAAGGTCGTTTTAGCGGCGGCTTTCGCCCGCGATCGTATGATCTCAAGCGAGGTCGTTTTTTAGCCCTCACTCAACTATCTCGGAACATTTTTTTTGGGTGCTGGTTCTACGCACTGAAGGGACGAATCTTACCCAGGGAGATTTCCCCATGAAACATGTTCTCATTACCAGCATGCTGGCGATCGGGCTCGGCTGTGGAACGGCGATGGCTCAGACACAACAGCCCGAAAGCCAGTCTGGCGCAGACGCCAATTGCGCTTCCGGGCAAGCTGGCTGCCAGAATGGTTCCAAGATGGGCGAGCAGGCTCAGGACAAGACCAAGCTGAAGACTGACGAGCAGGCACAGGGCAAGGCCGGCACCACCACCGACCAGCAGGCTCAGGACAAGACCAAGCTGAAGACCGACGAGCAGGCTCAGGGCAAGGCCGGCACAACCGATCAGCAGGCCCAGGACAAGACCAAGCTGAAGACTGACGAGCAG
>NZ_RZPQ01001197.1:0-1065 GCF_003999135.1 Mesorhizobium sp. M7A.F.Ca.CA.004.06.1.1
TTTCGTGGATTTCATCTTGTCTTACCCAACGAGAAAAACCGGGCGTTTTCCGGCCTATTTGGACGCGGCGATGCTGCAGGCGCCGGCAACGGTAACCTTGTATTTGCTTTTGCTGGCCTGACAGGATTTCAGTGCCAGTTCCGCAGCCGCCTTCTGCGACGATGCATTCAGCTTCACGCCGCAAACGAAGTACTCGGTCGCCGGAACGATTGGCGTCGCCGCGAAAGCCGAATGGCCTGCGGCTGCGAGATACGCTGCGTAAGCCTTCCCGCAGCCCCCGGTGGTTCCTATAGGAATGGTCACTGGGTAGCGCACGTCGCCCTTGCTGCCTGCCAGCGATCCGGCCATGGCGGCGGTGGGGGCCGCCACGATCAGCAAGCCTGCCACTATAGAGGTGGCTGCTCCTTTGCGGGTCCAGGATTTCATACTGCTTCCCCCATTCGCAAAAAAGTCTCGGCTGGTTGCTTATTTCGATGACGAGATTGCGCAGCCGCCACTCGCGGTCTTGAGCTTCCACCGTGTCAAGCCGGCTTGGCAATTGCGCAGCGCCGTCTCTTCCGCCGCCTTCTGGGACGGCGCGTTGAGCTTCGTCCCGCAGACAATGTAGAGGTCGACGACACGCGAATAAAAGGTTGTAGCGTAGGCCGAATGACCGCTCGCCGCGACATAACCCTTGTAGGCAACGTTGCATTCGCCCGAACCCAAGGTCGGCGGAAAACGCACGTCTCCCTTGCGTCCTGCGAGCGATTCCGCCGAGCCGGCGTCGGTCGCTGTTAATATTAGAAATACAGAAAGTATCGAAGCAGCCGTTCCCTGGCAATATTTCAGTTTCATTTTCAGCCCGTCCCCATTGCCCCATGCTGGATAAGCAGTAGCGAATATTTTGCCTCGCCGCCAGTTCACTGTTTGAGAATCGAAGCCGCTTATGCTGATGAATCGATTGGCCCATACAGTTCAGCCTTTTCGCACGGCAGCAACGGCCTGCCGCTATAGTTCCGCCGTTTGGCCGTCGAAGTTGACCGTCCATTCTCACATCCGAAACACGCCAAAGCGCGTGTCCTCGAT
>NZ_RZPQ01001198.1:0-1064 GCF_003999135.1 Mesorhizobium sp. M7A.F.Ca.CA.004.06.1.1
CCGCCTTGCCAGGGACCGCTTTCGCAGCGGCCGGTTTGGCCGGCGCTGGCTTTGTGGCGGCGGATTTGGCTGTCGCGGGGGTCGACATCAGGGCCGCCGGCGCCTGGCTTGCCGGCTTTGCCGCGCTGCTTCCGGCGGCAGGTGCGGCCGACGCTTCACGCAGCCGGCGCTCGAGGTCGGCGCGGGTCTTGCCGCATGCATCGAGTTCGCCGGTCAGGCGGTCGCCGTCGGTGCGCAGCCTGTCGCGTTCGCTGCGTGTACGGTCGAGGTCGCCGCGCAAGCTGTCGAGTTCACCGCGCAGGCGCCCCCAAAGGAACCAGCCGACCAACACGCCTATCAGGAACGCCAGGACCACGTAGAAAAAAGTGCCCATTGTCTCTCTCCAGTCAGATCCGTCTGCCGTGGGTCATGACCTTCGGCGAAGGACTACTCTTGGTGGTTCCGCGGTAAGCAGAACAGCCGGCTTCGGTTCGAGCTGCGGCGATCGGCTTTGCTTGCCCATGGCCAACGGCCGTTGTCGCGTTCGCCTGAGCGACACGGCCGGCTGAGATTTCTCCTCGCCGATCCGCATGCGCTCCGGCTGAGCTTGGAGCGAAGGCTATCATAGAGCTTGTGGAAAGCTATCGGAAAACTTCGGTGGAGAGTACTTCAAGAACAGATATTTAGGGTGATAGTAGATCTGTCCCAACATGCATTCCGGCTAAACTGTTAGAGCGATGCCTGAGGGACGCGTTTCAAGCGTCGAGCGCTTCCAGCTCGTCGATCAGGCCGCTGATGACGCCAAGTCCGATCTGCCAGAAGGCGGGATCGGTGGCGTCGAGCCCGAAGGGCGCCAGAAGCTCGGAATGATGTTTGGTGCCGCCGGCGCGCAGCATTTCGAAATACTTGTCCTGAAAGCCGCGCTCGGCGTTCTGGTAGACCGCGTAGAGCGAGTTCACCAGGCAGTCGCCGAAAGCATAGGCATAGACATAGAAGGGTGAATGGATGAAGTGCGGGATGTAGGTCCAGAACACCTCGTAGCCTTCGCGCAGCTTGATAGCGGGACCCAGACTTTCGGCCTGCAC
>NZ_RZPQ01001199.1:0-1062 GCF_003999135.1 Mesorhizobium sp. M7A.F.Ca.CA.004.06.1.1
GTCCTGCGCCCAGACGATACGCGCGGCGATGTCGCCGCCGGTGACCCAATGTCCGAGCGTCGCCCCTCGCCTCGCCGCCGCGACCGCGCTGGCCGAAGCATCGCGCCAACCGCCGCCGGCGACGCCGCGGCTGACGGCGGCTGCGACGGCTGCGGCCGAGGCTATGGCGATCGAGGTGTTGTGCGTCGCCCGGCAAGTCTCCGCCACCTTGCCGACGAACGTCTCCAACGGTTCAAGCGGCATCATGATGCCGACAGGCGCGATGCGCATGGCCGCGCCATTGGTGTCGCCGCTGCGTCCCGCTTCCTCGGCCGGTACGCCATTGTTGATGGCATCGATGGCACGCTTGGTCGACGGCCCCAAAAGATCATAGCTGCCGCGCGCCTTGACCTCGCGCTCCCAGTCGAGCAGCGCATTGACCCAGCGCGCGTGGTCGAAACGGTCGCCGGATTCGACCAGGATGCGGCCGAGCAGCAGCGCCTGTTCGGTATCGTCGGTGATGGTTCCAGCGGCCAGGCCCTTCGACACCGGATGATCGGCGAAAGGCTCGATGAAATCCTCTACATGGCCGTAGAGTTCGGCAATGCGAGCCGGCGACAAAAGCTGCGTCGGCATGCCGAGCGCGTCTCCCAGCGCTCCGCCGACAAGCGCGCCCATGGCGCGATCGATGGTATTGCTGGTTGCATCCGACATCGCTTAGAACCTCATATGCAGCGCAAAATGTGCCGGATTGAGCAGGCTGGTGACATACTCGATCGGCCGATCGTCAGCCGCACGCGTCAACCGGCGCCCGCGCAGGAAGGGCGTGCCTTGTGGGCAACCGAGGATGGCCGCATCCTCGGCATTGAGCATCTCGATCTCGACCCATTCCTCGCCATGGTCGGGAATGAGGCCGGCGGCGCGCAGCGTCTGGTGCAGCGAGCCCTCGCGCAGTCCGCGCAACGGTACGTCCTCAAGCTCGGAGGACAATGGCAGCCGGCTGCGCTCGATGGAGATCGCATGGCCGTCGCTGGCGTTGGTGCGCACCCGGTCAACGGCAATGAAGAACGGGCTTTCGATAGC
>NZ_RZPQ01000119.1:0-10759 GCF_003999135.1 Mesorhizobium sp. M7A.F.Ca.CA.004.06.1.1
CTTCCAGAGCCCGGACTGGGGCCTGGGGGCGGCGATCAGCGTCGTGTTGGTGCTGTTCGTCGGCGCGCTGATGGCGCTTTTGTTCCGATACGTCAGACCGAAGCAGTTGATCTGATGCCGACCTACCGCCCCGGTCCCGTCTCGCTGATCATCGCCGCCCTCGTGGCGCTGTTCCTGCTGATGCCGCTGCTCGCCGTCATCCCGGTGTCGCTGACGCCGAGCCGCATGCTGGCGATGCCGTCGGGCGAACTGTCGCTGCGCCACTACCGGGCGCTGGTCGAGGACCCGCGCTGGCTCCAATCGATCCTGCTCTCGATCCGCATCGGTGTCGTCAGCAGCGCCTTTTCAACCGTGCTCGCGCTGTGCTTCAGCCTCGGCGTCTGGATGTTCCAGCCCCGCTTCACCGCGGCCCTGGTCGGCTTCGTGCTACTGCCGATGGTGGTGCCGCCGGTGGTCTCGGCGATCACGCTCTACTTCCTGCTGACCTCGATCTCGGGCTTCAGCACGTTCTTCGGCTATGACACATGGCTCGGCGTCGCCATGGCGCATTCGGTGATGACGGTGCCCTTCGCCACCGTGCTGATGCTGGTCTCGCTCAGCCAGCTCGACCGGCGCATCGACCTTGCCGCGCGGGGCTTAGGGGCCACTGTGTGGGAGCGCGCCACCCGCATCATCATGCCCAACATCAAGTTCGGCATCATCACAGCGGCACTGCTCTCCTTCGTGCTGTCGTGGGAAGAAATCGGCGTCACCCTGTTCATCACCTCGGTCAACGCCATCACCCTGCCGAGGCTGATGTGGATGGGCCTGCGCGACAACATCGACCCGGCGATCGCCGCGCTCTCGGTGATCCTGATCATCATCACCGTGCTGGTGCTGGCGGTGCGCAGTTTCGTGGCCAGGCAGCGCGGAGCCTAGACAAACCGCACCGAGACGCGGCCAAACCGGCCGAGATCGCCGGTGACTTCGTCGCCTGCCTCGACGCTTATCGGCGTCACGCAGGTGCCTGTAATCACCACCTGTCCCGGTTGGAGCGCTATGCCCAGGCCCGACAGCTCGTTGACGAGCCAGGTGAGCGCGATGCGAGGATCGCCCAACACGGCCGCTCCCGATCCGTTGTGCTGCGACTTTCCGGAAACGAAAGCGACCACGGGGTGCTTTGCAAGGTCCACGCCGCGCCAGTCGTCTTCCGCCGCCTCGCCGATGACAAACAGATTGGCGCAGGCATTGTCCGCAATGAGCTGCGGCGCCCCGACGGCGCAGAAATCGTCATAGCGTGAGTCCGGAATTTCGATCGCCGGGTGCAAGGTCGCCACGGCTTTCATCACTTCGGCGATTTCATAGGGCGCAGGACGAGGCGGCAACTCGCGGCCGAAGCGGAAAGCGAACTCGATCTCGGCCACGCGCATCTTGCTCGTCGCCAGCGAAACGGTCCCGCCGACCTCCACCGCTTTTTCGGCCAGGAGACGTCCGGCCATCGGCCTGTCGACGTTGATGTGCCTTTGTCCGGCCAGACTGGTCGCGGCAATCTTCCAGCCGAAAAGCGAGGCCGCCGAGCGATCTATGACATGCGACTGGATGGCGTAACCTTCGAGCCGTGTTTGTGGGCGCAACGCCTCAGGTATGGCGCCGAGACGGGTGCCCTGGTCCCAGTGGCCTACCAACAACCGCGAGGCAGCCCTGGTCTTTTCTGGATCCAACATCATCAGCTTCCGAAATTGCTTCGTGGATCGTCATGCGACCCTGTATCGAGCGAGAATATGTAACCAGGAATCGAGAGTCCATGTTCACGGCGCGGTGCCCGCGGACGATGGTGTTGGCAAAGTCGCCCTTTCGAGATCATCGGCATCCATCATTCCGATGACGAATCGCCATCGCCTCCGCGCGTCGAATGGCTATATTTGTCAGAACACGCAGAACGCGGACAGCTTCCGAAAAGCAATAATCGGCAGCGCAGGAACTGGAGGAAAAGACGATGACCGCGCCAGGCGATTTACAGCAGGCACTGTTTCTCAGGCTGAAAAGCGATGCATCGCTGTCGGCCTTGCTGGGCGGCGCCGGACTGCTCGAACGGCCAACCGACAATGCCGCTTTTCCGTACGTGACCTGCGGCCAGACCTCCGCTTTCGACTGGGATACGGGCACCGAGAACACCGACGATCAGTTGATTACGCTGCATGTCTGGTCGAAAGCCCATGGCGACGCCGAAACGCTTGCCATCATGGCCGCCATCCAGGCGCGCCTTGCCGACGCAGCATTGGTGATTGGCCCTCGCGGCCAGACACGACTGTCGCTGGAATTCGCCGAAGCCCGCCATGACGAGGATCTGCTCGTCCATCACGGGCTGCTGCGTTTTCGCGCGATAACGCAGGAAAATGCCTGATGCGCTTTCAATATGGTCAAAACCGAGTCTAGACTGGACTTTCGCGGGATTTCACCTGTTCGAGGCGGTGAAATTCCAGGTTGATTGTCTCGCGTTGCAGGGGTGTGGCGAGGATGTTTTCAGCGGCATTCACCGTTCATTTCACGTTCAGCACCGATACGTTACAACGCCGGTCATGAAAACGCTTCGCTCCCACTTCCGAATCGCGACACTGGCGCTTTGTGCTGCCGGGCTGTTCGCGTCGCGGGCGATGGCGATGCCGGTCATCGCGCCGCCCGACCTGGCCAGTCCGATCGTACTGGCGGCGTCCGATTGCTACGCCATCGGCCAGCAGGTGGCCGAGCAGAATGGCGGAACGCTGGCCAAGGCCTCGCAATCGACGCGCGGCGGTCAGCCTGTCTGTGTCATCGTGGTGCTCGTTCCAGGCAAGGACGGACAACGTCCGCGCCGTTCCGAGATCGTCGTTCCGCTGAACTGACCCAATCAACCTTAGGCTACGTTTCCCAGGCCGCCGGAATCGGCCTATATCTGCCCCAGTCTTCAATCTGACAAAGCTCTTCAATCTGACCAAGCCCTTCAATCTGACAAAGCTCTTCAACAGGTATCGAACTCCGCATGCGTGTACTCGTCGTCGAAGATGACAAGGATCTCAATCGGCAGATATCGGATGCGCTGGTCGATGCCGGCTATGTCGTCGACCGCGCCTTCGACGGCGAGGAAGGCCATTTCCTTGGCGACACAGAGCCCTATGACGCGGTCGTGCTCGATATCGGCCTGCCGCAGATGGACGGCATAAGTGTGGTCGAGCGCTGGCGGCGCGGCGGCCGCAAGATGCCGGTGCTGATCCTGACGGCGCGCGACCGCTGGAGCGACAAGGTCTCCGGCATCGATGCCGGCGCCGATGACTACGTCACCAAGCCGTTCCACATCGAGGAGGTGCTGGCCAGGCTGCGGGCCCTGATCCGGCGGGCTGCCGGCCATGCCTCGTCCGAACTGACCTGCGGGCCGCTGCGTCTCGACACCAAGGCCTCCAAGGCCGATGTCGACGGCGTGCCGCTGAAACTGACGTCGCACGAATTCCGCCTGCTCGCCTATCTGATGCACCATATGGGCGAAGTCGTCTCGCGGACCGAACTGGTCGAGCATCTCTACGATCAGGATTTCGACCGCGATTCCAACACCATCGAGGTGTTTGTCGGGCGGCTGCGCAAGAAGATGGGCATCGACATGATCGAAACCGTGCGCGGCATGGGCTACCGCATGCGTGAGCCGGAGGCGTAACTCGGAACCGCTCAAACCAACCGCAAGGACGCCGCTTTCGCTGCGTTTGTGGCCGCGTTCGCTGACGTTCCGCGTTATCGCCTTTTCCACGGTCTGGGCGATCGTGACGCTCGTTGTCATCTTCACCTTGATCACCACCCTATACCGCCAGGCCAGCGAGCGCGGCTTCGACAGCCTGCTTTCGGCGCATCTGTTCAACCTGATCGGTTCGATCGGCATCTCCGATAGCGGGGCGCTGACTGGCGCGCCAGACCTCGGCGACCTTCGGTTCTCGGAGCCGAATTCGGGCTGGTACTGGTCGGTCGAGCCCGCTTCGGAGGGCGTGCATGGCGATCTCCACTCGTCGTCGATGACCACGACGATCCCATCACCGAGCGTTGCCGAGGTGCCGTTCAATGCCAGCTTTCAGCGCAGCTACGCAGCTGAAGGCATCGACGGCGAGCAACTCGAAGTTTTCGAGAGCGAATTCGTTCTCGACGCCAAGAACCGGGCCGCGCGTTTCCGCGTCATGGGCAACCAGAGCGAACTCGAACAGGAAATCGCTACCTTCCAGCGCCGCCTGCTGACCTATCTCAGCCTGTTCGGCGTCGGCATGATCGCCATCAACGCGATCGCCATCCTGCTCGGCCTGCAGCCGCTGCGCCGGGTCAGGAACGCGCTCGCTATGGTGCGCGAAGGCACCGCCCAGAGGCTCGACGGCCGCTTCCCGGCCGAGATCGAACCACTTGCCAACGAAACCAATGCCTTGATCGAAAACAACAGGCGCATCGTCGAGCGGTCGCGAACACAGGTCGGCAATCTCGCCCATTCGCTGAAGACGCCGCTGGCGGTACTGCTCAACGAGGGCCGCGCGCTCGGCGGTGCCAAGGGGCAGCTGATCGCGGAACAGGCCGCTTCCATGCAGAAGCAGGTCGAACACTATCTCCAGCGCGCCCGCGTCGCGGCACAACGCGACAGCGTCGTCTATCGCACGCCGGTGACGCCGCTGGTGCAGCGCATGGTGCGGGTTCTGCAGAAGCTCAATCCGCAGACAAATCTGTCGCTGTCGCTGCCGGCGGCCGAAATCGTCTTCGCCGGCGAGCGCGAGGATCTTGAGGAATTGCTGGGCAATCTCCTTGAAAACGCGATGAAATGGGCAAAGAGCGCGGTGCAGGTTTCGGTCGTGCCCTTGACCGGCAAGGACGACCCGGCCGGCCTGTTCGAGATCAGCATAGAGGATGACGGTCCGGGCATTCCCGAGGACAAGGCGCGCGAGGCTCTGAAGCGGGGACGGCGTCTGGACGAGACGAAGCCCGGAACAGGTCTGGGGCTGGCCATTGTCGCAGACCTTGTCAACGAGTATGGAGGCGTTCTGGCGCTCGAACGGTCCGGTATGGGCGGATTGAAGGCGGTGGTGCGATTGCGGAGCCTTCAGTGATGTTCACCAGGTCCAATCGACATAGAAGGACGGGAGATGTTATTGGCGGCATGTCGATTGGTCCCGCAGTGGCAGCGGCCAAATTTCCGACAAATATCAATACTATGGCCACGCCAACTTCTCCGATGACGCGGCCCCCGGCGCATCCATGGCAGGCTCCCACTCAAGAAAATCGGTTGTTGGCATGAAGATTCGCGTCGCTCTCGTTTCCGCATTGCTGGCCGTTTCCGGCTGCACCACCTTGAGCGGCAAGGGTCCAGCCATAGCAGTGACACCGGCCTCGACACCTCCTTCCAGCGGCAAGGTGACCACGACGATCATTTCGGCGATGGGCGGCGGCCTCATCAGCGGGACGATCGGCAACGGCCTCAGCGAGACCGAGAAGCGCAGCGCGCTCGAGGCTGAATACAAGGCGCTGGAATATACGACCAGCGGCCAGAAGGTGACGTGGAAAGGCGCTCAGGCTTCGCGCTACGGCGAGGTGGTTCCGGCCCAGCCGTACCGCGTCGGTTCGCAGGACTGCCGCCAGTACACGCAGACGGTGTTTTCCGCCGGCGCCGGGGTCACGGCGCGTGGAACCGCTTGCCGCAACGCCGATGGCAGCTGGACGCCGCTGACCTGACGACCGTCTGCCGACGATTGGCGGCTGGCGTCGTCAAAGCGTCGCAGCATGCATCTGTTGGCACGGCAGAGCTCTGCCGGTATTGGAAGAACCATGCTGTTCTGGGTCATAGCCGCCATTCTCACGCTGGGTGCAAGCCTGGCGGTGCTGCTGCCGCTGGCCGCCAGCGCCAAGGGCGCGTCGTCGAGCGGCGAACATGATCTCGAAGTCTATCGGGACCAATTGTCCGAGCTTGACCGCGACGCCGCGCGTGGCTTGATCCAGCCGGCCGAAGCAGCCGAGGCCCGCGCCGAGATCGCTCGCCGCATCATTCGCCTTGACAATGCGGGTACCGCCAGCGGCGCAAACCCTGGCCGAGCGTCGATCACGGCAAGGCTGGTGGCAACCGTAGCCGTGCTGGCGGTGCCGCTGGTCAGTTGGGGGCTCTATGTCAAGCTTGGCTCTCCCGACCTGCCGTCGCAACCGCTCAGCGAGCGGTTGGCCAAGAATCCCGCCGACAGTTCGGTCGACGAGCTGGTGGCGCGGGCCGAAGCCCATCTGGCCGCCAATCCCACTGACGGCAGGGGCTGGGACGTGCTCGCACCGGTCTATCTGCGCATGCAGCGCTTTTCCGACGCGGCGGGAGCCTATCGCAACGCCATTCGGCTCGATGGCGACAGCGCCGTTCGCCAGGCCGGTCTCGGCGAGGCGATCGCCAGCGCGGCAGGCGGCATTGTCTCGGCCGATGCCCAGGATGCCTTCGAGGCAGCCCTGAAGCTCGATCCGGCCAACGCGAAGGCGAGTTTCTACCTGGCCATGGCGTTGGCGCAGGAGGGGCGCGCCAAGGAAGCGACCACGGCATGGCAGGCGATGCTGGGCAGATTGCCGCCGGACTCGCCATGGCGCGGTGCCGTCGAGCAGGCGCTGGCCAAATCCGGAGGCTCCGACGTCGCCTCCAGCGGCGCCAGCAACGGTCCCGATGCCGGCGATGTCGACGCCGCATCCTCGATGTCGCCGCAGGATCGGGAGGCCATGATCAATACGATGGTCGCCGGCCTCGACGACAAACTGCGGCAAAATCCGCGTGATCCGGAAGGATGGATGCGGCTCGTTCGTTCCTATGTCGTGCTCGGCAAGGCCGATCAGGCGCGTGAGGCGCTCGGTCGCGCCATCGCCGTCTTTGGCGCAGACAGTGAGCAGGCGAAGAAATTCACCGCCTTTGCCGCTTCGCTTGGCCTTGCGGCGACGGAGTAGAACAAGACATGACGCGCAAGCAGAAACGATTGTCGGTGATCACGGGCGGGCTGGTCTTTCTGGGTGCCGCGACGGGGCTGACTTTTTACGCGCTTGGCCAGAAGGCCTCCTTTTTCTACATGCCGGCCGATCTCACCACCGCCAGTGTCCAGCCTGGCCAGCGCATCCGGTTGGGTGGATTGGTCGAAAAAGGCACGATCCAGCGCGGGCAGGGGGCAACGGTCGGCTTTTCGGTGACCGACACGCACAAATCGGTCAAGGTCACCTACACCGGCATCCTGCCCGACCTTTTCCGCGAAGAGCAGGGCGTCATCACCGAGGGTACTTTCGGCCCGGACGGGGTTTTTGTTGCCGATAGCGTGCTGGCCAAGCATGATGAGCGCTACATGCCCAAGGAGGTTGCGGACGGCCTCAAGGCCAAGGGCGTCTGGCAGGAGAACAAGAGTGAATAGCTCCGGCAGGAGAGCGACAATGGATCACGGGCATGGTTGAAACCGGACATTTCGCCCTCGTCCTGGCGTTTGCGCTTTCGCTGGTGCAGACGGTGGTGCCGCTGTTTGGCGCGCGCCTGAACAACCAGCGCCTCATGGCCGTCGGCGGTCCGGTCGCGGTGACCGGCTTTGCCTTGACGGCGCTGTCCTTCGCAGCGTTGGCGAGTGCCTATGCAAGCTCCGATTTCTCGGTGGCAAGCGTGTGGGAAAACTCGCATTCCTTGCAGCCGTTGATCTACAAGATCACCGGAACCTGGGGCAATCATGAAGGCTCGATGCTGCTTTGGGTGTTGATCCTGACCTTCTTCGGCGCGCTCGTCGCCGCTTTCGGCTCCAACCTGCCGGCGACGCTGCGCGCCAATGTGCTTGCGGTGCAAGGCGCCATCGGCGCCGCCTTCTTCCTCTTCATCCTGGCGACGTCCAATCCGTTCATCCGGCTCAATCCGGCGCCGATCGAAGGCCGCGATCTCAACCCGATCCTGCAGGATCTCGGCCTCGCCATCCACCCACCGTTCCTCTATCTCGGCTATGTCGGCTTCTCGATCTGTTTTTCCTTCTCGGTCGCCGCCCTCATCGAAGGCCGCATCGACGCGTCCTGGGCGCGCTGGGTGCGGCCGTGGACGCTGGTCGCCTGGATGTTCCTGACCGGCGGCATCGCCATGGGATCGTACTGGGCCTACTATGAACTTGGCTGGGGCGGTTTCTGGTTCTGGGATCCGGTCGAGAACGCCTCCTTCATGCCGTGGCTGGCGGGCACAGCGCTGCTGCATTCGGCCATCGTCATGGAGAAGCGCTCGGCGCTGAAGATCTGGACGCTGCTGCTCGCCATCCTGACCTTTTCGCTGTCGCTGCTCGGCACCTTCCTCGTGCGTTCAGGCGTGCTGACCTCGGTGCACGCCTTTGCCACCGATCCGACGCGCGGCGTGTTTATCCTGTGCATACTGACGCTGTTTATCGGCGGCTCGCTGGCGCTGTTTGCGCTGCGCGCTTCCCGGCTGACGACCGGCGGCCTGTTCCAGCCGATTTCCCGAGAAGGGGCGCTGGTCCTCAACAATCTGTTCCTGACGACGGCGACGGCGACCGTCCTCGTCGGCACACTCTATCCGCTCGCCGTCGAAGCCTTTTCAGCCGACAAGATCTCGGTCGGCGCGCCGTTCTTCAATCTCACCTTCGGACCGCTGATGGTACCGTTGCTGCTCGTGGTTCCGTTCGGGCCGTTGCTGGCCTGGAAGCGCGGCGATGTCTTCGCCGTCGCGCAGCGCCTGATGGTGGCATTTGCAGCGGCGCTGCTGGCGACGTTGGTCACCGCTTTGTTCATCGACGGCGCCTCGGTGTTCGCAGCTCTGGGCGTTGGCCTTGCCGTCTGGCTGATCCTTGGCGCGCTCACCGATCTCGCCGTCAAATCGGGGGTCGGCAATGTCGCAGCGGGGATCATGGTCAGGCGCTTGCTCGGCCTGCCGCGCTCGGTCTTCGGCACCGCCTTCGCTCACCTTGGCCTCGGCCTGACCACGCTCGGCATCGTCGGCACACTTTGCTTCGGCACCGAGAAGATCCTGTCGATGCATGCCGGTGAGACCGTCGAACTGTCCGGCCATACGCTGCGTTTCGTCGGGCTTTATCCGGCCCAGGGACCGAATTACAGCGAGGATCTCGGCCGCTTCGAACTGATCGGCGTCAGCGGCAGCCCTGTTGGCGAAATCAGCTCCGCCAAACGGTTTTATCCGGTGCGGCAGATGACGACGACGGAATCGGGCATCAGGACGATTGGTTTCTCGCAGCTCTACATCTCGCTCGGCGACGAGGGCAATGACGGTTCCGTCGTCGTGCGTTTGTGGTGGAAGCCGCTGGTGACGTTGATCTGGGGCGGCGGCCTGATGATGATGGCGGGCGCGGCGATGTCACTGATGGACCGGCGCCTGCGCGTCGGCGCGCCGTCGCGGCGGCGCAAGCAGGCGAGCGCGGTGCCATCCGCGACCCTGCCATGAACGCGCGGTTTTCTCTGACCTCCATTGTCCTGCTGCTGGCGCTGTTCTTTGCCGGCACGGCCTCGGCGGTGAAGCCTGACGAGGTGCTGCCTGATCCGACGCTGGAGGCGCGGGCGCGGGCGCTGTCGGAAGGCTTGCGCTGCATGGTCTGCCAGAACCAGTCGATCGACGAATCCGATGCCGACCTTGCCCGCGACCTGCGCGTCCTTGTGCGTCAGCGCCTCGTCGCCGGCGACACCGACCAGCAGGTCATGGACTACGTGGTTTCGCGATATGGCGAGTTCGTGCTGCTGAAGCCGCGATTCGACCTGCGCAATGCGTTGCTGTGGGGCACGCCCGTCCTGCTGTTGCTGGTGGGAGGCGTTTTCATCGTGCTGACCGCGCGGTCGCGCCGCGTGCTGGCAACAAAATCACTGTCCTCCGAAGAACAGGCATCGTTGGACGCCATATTGCGCCGCGACTGATGTCCGCCGTCACTCCCAAACATTACCAAAGTTTCATGTGTCGGAAATGGCGCTGTAATGTGTGCCGCTCTAATTCTCCTTTCCGAGGATGCCGACCAAGCAGCGTCCGTTGAAAGAGGATAAGAGATCCATGAATATTGCCCCCAATTCATATTCCGTCACCCGCAAGCGTCTCATGGCTGCCGTCGCATCTGTCGCCGTGGCCGGTGCGATCGGGGTTGGCGCGCTGACCAGCGGAACCAGCCCTGTTCTGGCCGATGCCGTACGCGTCGAGGCGCCGCAGGTGCCGGGCTTCGCCGATGTCGTGGAGCGCGTTTCTCCCGCCGTTGTCAGTGTCAAGGTCAAGGCCAAGATCAGCCCGGCCGCCGATGATGGCTCCGACCCGTCCGACGACCAGGATGGCATGAACAACCTGCCCAACAATCCACAGCTACGCCGCTTCTTCAAGGAATTCCGTGGCTTTGGTGACCAGGACGGCCAGGGTGGCGGCAACAGGCGCTTCAGCCACCGCGACCGCAACAACGATCAGCCGCGGCCGGTTGCCCAGGGCTCGGGCTTCTTCATCTCGGATGACGGCTATCTCGTCACCAACAATCACGTTGTTTCAGAAGGCTCGGCCTTCACCGTGGTGATGCATGACGGCAAGGAACTCGACGCCAAGCTGGTCGGCACCGACCCGCGCACCGATCTCGCCGTGCTCAAGGTCGACGGCGTCGGCAAGTTTACCTATGTCGACTTCGCCGATGACTCCAAGGTTCGCGTCGGCGACTGGGTGGTGGCCGTCGGCAATCCGTTCGGCCTTGGTGGAACCGTCACCGCCGGCATCGTCTCCGCCCGCGGCCGTGACATCGGCGCTGGCCCTTATGACGACTTCATCCAGATC
>NZ_RZPQ01000011.1:0-24372 GCF_003999135.1 Mesorhizobium sp. M7A.F.Ca.CA.004.06.1.1
GACGAAGAAGAAGGACGAGCCGATCCAGGCGATGCCGGTGACGACGTGGAGCCAGCGCACGGCAAAACTCAGCCAGTCCCAGAAAATCGCGAAATCCATCATTGAAATCGTCCCTGCCGATCGGGCGACTTTACGGGTTGGAGCGCAAACGGAAAGAGGCGAGGTGCACGATGACTTTCAAAAAAAAATGGAAAATACTAGGGTAGTCACACGCAGCAGGATGGGAGCCGCCCGAAGGCGGCCTCAGGAAAGCCACTAAACCGCATGGCCTATCTCGACAACATTGCCGTCTTCGTTCGCGTGGTCGAACTCGGCAATCTGTCGGCGGCCGGGCGCGACATGCGGATTTCGCCGGCGGTCGCCTCCAACCGCATCAAGGAGTTGGAGAAGCACCTAGGCGTGCGTCTGTTCAACCGCACGACGCGGCAATTGATGCCGACCGAGCATGGCACGGTTTTTTACGGGGGCGCAAAGCAGGTGCTGGAGGCGATCACCGAAGCGGAAGCCGCGGTCTCGGCGCTTTCCGGTCAGCCGCGCGGCACCATCCGCGTCACCGCCCCCTTGGGCCTCGGCCGTCGGTTGGTGGCCTCGGGCATTCCCGATTTTCACGACAAATACCCAGACATCGAGGTGAGGCTGAGGCTTTCGGATCACAATGTCGACATCATGAAGGAAGGCATCGACGTCGCCTTCCGGCTCGGCATCATCGAGGATTCCAGCCTCAGGATGCGCGGCATCATGGAATGCGAGCGCGTGCTGGTGGCGGCGCCGAAATATCTCGAGGCGCGCGGCGAACCGATCGAGCCGCAGGAACTGATCGGCAAGAAGCACGACTGCCTGATGCTGCGTTATTCCGGCGCGCGCGAATATGTGTGGACGCTGCAGACCCCCACAGGCCCGCAGAAATTCGAGGTGCACGGGCCATATGACACCGACGATGGCGACGTGCTGACCGGCTGGGCGCTTTCAGGCCGCGGCATCATCAACAAGCCGCGCTTCGAGGTCGAGCCATTCATCCGCGACCGGCGGCTGAAGGTGATCCTGAGCAGCACGCCACCGACACCGGTGCAGTTCGCCGCCGTGTATCCGCACAAGAAGCTGCAGGATCCAAAAGTGCGGCTGCTGCTCGACTTCATGGCCGAGCGCTGCCAGCGACTGATCAACGATCTGCTAGCTGGGAAATAATGCTGGCCTCCACGTGACCGGCGGTTGGCCCAGCGCCAGCGGTTGCCATCCCCTGAAGTGGCGAACATAGTTCGGGTGGTATTTCGTCTCGCAGGCACCATCGATGGACAGCGGCGCCACAATGCATCTTGCCGTTTCGCTGTTTCCGGGGATCGCCGATCCATCGCCGGAACCGGGATTCAGCCGCCTGACTGGTTTCGTGCAAAAGGCCGAAGCAGCGGGCCTGGACATGGTGCTGCTTGCCGATTCCGCACCGGCGGCCGGCGGCGGTGCCGCGAACAGCCCGATGCCCTTCGAAGCGACCACTTTGCTGGCCGCATTGGCGACTGTCACAAGCAGGATCGGGCTCGTCGCCGCGGCATCGACCGTCGCCCACCAGCCATACAATCTGGCGCGCCGTTTCGCCTCGCTCGACATTATCAGCCATGGCCGCAGTGGCTGGAACGCAACCATGACGCAAGCGCCACGGGAAGCAGCCAATTTCAGCCGGCCCGGGGGATTTTCGCCCGACGATTTCCGCCGTCGCAGTGAGGAATGTATCGGCATCGTGCAAGGTCTGTGGCGGGGCTGGGATGCGGACGCGCTGCTGTTCGACCAGAGCGGCGGCCGCTTCCATGACCCCGAAAAGATGCATTTGCTCGACCATAAGGGCGAGTTCTTTTCCGTGCGCGGACCGCTGAACGTCGCACGCTCGCCGCAGGATACGCCAGTGCTCGTCTTGTCGGGCTTGAGCGAAGCCGACCTGGATATTGCCGCCCGCATCGCCGATGTCATCCTGCTGGATGACGGACCGGTGGAGGGCGCGACAGGACGCTATGACGATATCAGGCGCCGTGTCGCAGCCTGTGGACGCGACCCGGATGCCGTCAAGGTGCTGACGAACGTCGCGCCAACCGCCGATAGTAAGCCGGCTGCCGTCGCCGAGAGGCTGGAAGAGGAATTCCGGGCGAAAAGCTGCGACGGGTTCAACATCCTGATGCCGGCACAGCTTTCAGCGCTCGACGATTTCGTCGATCTGGTTTTGCCGGAACTGAGGCAGCGTGGCCTGTTTCGAGAGAACTATCGCGGCACGACGTTGCGCTCGCATCTCGGGCTTGCCGGCGGAGGTGACCGATGACCGCTCGCCAGATCAAGCTCGGCGCCTTCCTGTGGGCGACAGGCCACCACATCGCGGCCTGGCGCCATCCCAAGGCACACGTCACCGCCGGCACTGACATCGACCATTACATCGCGCTGGCGCGCACGGCGGAAGCGGCGAAGTTCGACATGATCTTCTGCGAAGATGCCGCAGGCCTGCGCGAAGCCAATGTCGGCATTGCCAGCCAGACTTCGCGCTCGATCGGCTTCGAGCCGATCAGCCTGCTTTCGGCGCTCGCCGTCCAGACCAGCCGCATCGGCCTCGTCTCGACAGCCTCGACAAGCTACAACGAGCCCTATGGCCTGGCGCGAGCCTTCCTGTCGCTCGACCATCTGAGCGGCGGCAGGGCCGGCTGGAACCTGGTCACCTCGGCCAGCCCTGTCGAGGCCGCCAATTTCGGCTCGACCGGCCTCAAGCCCCATGCCGATCGCTATGAGCGCGCGCGCGAATTCGCCGAGGTGGTAACCGGGCTCTGGAACGGCAAGCTCGATGGAGCTTCTGGATCCGGACATGACGGCCAGAGCTTTTCGGTTCGCGACCCGCTCGATCTGCCGCGTTCGCCGCAGGGCGCGCCTGTCATGGTCCAGGCCGGCGCCTCGGATGTCGGCCGCGACCTTGCCGCCCGCACCGCCGATGTGGTGTTCACCGCGGCGCAGACCTTCGAGGAAGCGAAGGCCTTCTACGACGATCTCAAGGGGCGTCTGGCGGCCTACGGGCGCGAGCCTGACGACATCAAGATCATGCCGGGCGTCGCGCCAGTGGTGGCGGAGACCGAAGCGGAGGCCCGTGAAAAATATGAGGAATTGCAGGCGCTGATCCCCGACGACGTCGGTGTGGCGCTGCTGTCCAGCTATCTCAGCATCTCCGATCTGTGGCGCTACCCGATCAACGGGCCGCTGCCGGACCTGCCGGAGAGCGAGGGGATGAAAAGTCGGCAGGCGCTGGTCATCGAGCAATCGCGCCGCGACGGCCTCTCTATCCGCGAGCTTGCCCGGCATTTCGCCGGCGCGCGTGGCCATTGGCGCATCGTCGGCACGGCGGCCCAGGTTGCCGATGAGTTGCAGGCGCGGTTCGAAGGCGGTGCCGCCGACGGCTTCAACGTCATGCCCTCTTATTTCCCCGGCGAACTCAATGCCTTTGCGATGCTCGTCGTGCCTGAACTGCAGCGGCGCGGCCTGTTCCGCACGGAGTACGAGGGCCGCACATTGCGCGACCAACTGGGTTTGAAACAGCCGGTTTAGCTGTGGCGCAGCCTAGCCTGCCATCACCCTGCCATGCGGAATTTGATGGTCGGCACTTGAGGTTGCGTTGTGACTGACCAGCGCCGTCATGATCTCGGCCGCCGCCAGCGCCGCGATGACCTGCGGGCGCTTGTCCTTGACGGTGTCGCCGCCGATTGGCGAGACGAGGCGGGCAAACTCAGCTTGACTGCCATCCGCCGATTTCAGGAACCAGTTCCTGAACGTCGCTTTCTTGGTCTTCGAGCCGATCATGCCGACATAGGCGGCATCGTCGCGTTTCAGCGCCTCGGCGACGATCAGGAAATCCAGCGCATGGTCGTGGGTCAGGATGGCGAAGGCAGTGCCGGCGGGAGCATCGCGCACCATCGCCTCGGGCATCGGCGTCAGCCGCATCTCTACGGTTTCCGGCATGCCTTCCAGTGCTTCGGCGCGCGTCTCGATGACGACGCCGTGCACGGGAAGAAGTGCGATCGTCGACGCCAGCGCCTGGCCGACATGGCCGCCGCCGAAGACGTAGACATATGGCAGGTGTGCCTCTTCGGCTTCCGCAACCGCAACCAGTTCGGCGGCAAGCGCGGCATCGACGAGCCGGATCAGCACTTCGACGCGCCCGCCGCAGCATTGGCCGATTTCCGGGCCTAGCGGGACGTCCAGGGTAGCGCAGACTTTGTCAACCTCGATGCGGGTTCCCCTCCCCCTCGAGGGGAGGGTGGCGGCGAAGCTGCCGGGTGGGGTCGGATCGACCGGGCTCAACGCCCTGGCGGTGCCTTCTGATAGGACCCCCTCTGTCGGCTTCGCCGACATCTCCCCCTCAAGGGGGGAGAAGAGCATCTGCCTGGCCCTGTCGATTGCCATGTATTCGAGCTGACCGCCGCCGATCGTGCCAAAGATCGCCGCCCGCGAGACGAGCATAAATGCGCCCTTCTCGCGTGGCGTCGAACCTTTTGTGCCAGCCACTTCGACCAGGGCAATCCGGTCGGCGCTGGCAAGGAAGTCTCTCAGGCTTTGCACTTTCGAATTCATCATTCGCATTCCCGTGCGGGAAATATAGGTTTTTTCGGCCCGGATTGCACACATTGCTGACCCCCTGGGCCGGATTCAGGCGCCGGCCTCTTTCTTCAGCCGCTCGATCGCCATCAGCACGCGTTCCGGTGTGGCGGGGGCATCGAGGCGCGGGCAAATCTTGTTGTCGGCGACACTGGCCACCGCATCCGACAGCGCATGCAGCACCGACATGCCGAGCGGGAACGGCGGCTCGCCGACCGCCTTGGAGCGGTGGATGGTCGGCTCGCCCGCTTCCGGCCAGTCGGCCAAGGTGACGTTGAAGATCTTTGGCCGGTCGGAGGCGAGCGGGATCTTGTAGGTCGACGGCGCATGCGTGCGCAGCCGGCCCTTGGCGTCCCACCACAGTTCTTCCGTCGTCAGCCAGCCCATGCCCTGGATGAAGCCGCCCTCGATCTGGCCGATGTCTATAGCTCGGTTCAGCGAGCGCCCGCAGTCATGGAGAATATCGGTACGCTCGACCATGTATTCTCCGGTCAGCGTGTCGACCGAGACTTCCGAACACGAGGCGCCATAAGCGAAATAATAGAAGGGGCGGCCCTCGCCCTTGTCGCGGTTCCAGTGGATTTTCGGCGTCTTGTAGAAACCCGCCGCCGACAGCTGGACACGGGCCATATAGGCCTGCTTGACGAGGTCGGCGAAGGCGATTTCCTGGTTGCCGATGCGCACCCGGTTGGGCAGGAACAGCACCTGATCGCGCGGCACCTGGTATTTTTCGGCGGCGAAATCGGTCAGCCGGTCCTTGATCTGGCGCGCGCCATTTTGCGCCGCCATGCCGTTGAGGTCCGAGCCGGACGACGCTGCCGTGGCGGAAGTGTTCGGCACCTTGCCGGTCGTGGTCGCGGTGATCTTGACCTGGTCGAGGTCGATCTGGAACTCTTCCGCCACCACCTGCGCCACCTTGACGTAGAGGCCCTGCCCCATCTCGGTCCCGCCATGGTTCAGATGCACCGAACCGTCGGTGTAGACATGCACCAGCGCGCCGGCCTGGTTGTAGTGGGTGGCGGTGAACGAGATGCCGAACTTGACCGGTGTCAGCGCCAGGCCGCGCTTGATGAAACGGCTGTTGGCGTTGAAGGCCGATATCTCACGCCGCCGCCGCGCATAGCTGGCGCTTTCCTCCAACTCGGCGACGATGCGCTGGATGATGTTGTCCTCGACCGTCTGGTGGTAGGGCGTGATGTTGCGGCCCCTCTCGCTATCACCACTGGTGCCGTAGAAATTCTTTTTGCGGATTTCGAGTGGATCCTTGCCGACGGCAAAGGCCACCTCGTCGATGACGCGCTCGGCGCCGACCATGCCTTGCGGGCCACCGAAACCCCGAAACGCGGTGTTCGAGACGGTGTTGGTGTAGAGCGGCGCCGATTGGGCATGCACCGCCGGCCAGAAATAGGTGTTGTCGCAGTGGAACAGCGCGCGATCGGTCACCGGGCCGGAAAGGTCCGACGAAAAACCGCAGCGCGCCGCGAACATGAAATCGACGCCGAGGATATTGCCCTCGTCATCGAAGCCGACCTCGTAGTCGACGAGGAAATCATGACGCTTGCCGGTGGCGATCATGTCGTCGTCGCGGTCGGGCCGGATTTTCACGGCGCGATGGTGTTTCTTCGCGGCGATCGCGGCCAATGCGGCAAACTGGTTGCCCTGCGTCTCCTTGCCGCCGAAGCCGCCGCCCATGCGGCGGATTTCCACCGTGATGGCGTTGCTCGGCACGCCGAGCGCGTGGCTGACCATATGCTGGACTTCGCTCGGATGCTGGGTCGAGGAATAGATGGTGACGTCCTGGTCCTCGCCCGGAATGGCCATGGCGATATGGCCTTCGAGGTAGAAGTGTTCCTGGCCGCCGACGCGCATTTTTCCCTTCAACCGGCGCGGCGCCTGACGGATGGCTGTGGCGGCATCGCCGCGCTTCAGCGTCAGTGGCGGCGTGACGAGTTTGTCCTTCCTAGGATCGAGCGCACCAATGTCGGTGACGAAGGGCAATTCCTTGTATTCGACCTTGGCCAGCCTGGTGGCGCGGCGCGCCTGCTCGCGGGTCTGCGCAATGACGCAGAAGATTGGCTGGCCGTAGAATTGCACCTTGCCGTCGGCCAGCACCGGCTCGTCGTGGCGGCCGGTCGGCGAAATGTCGTTTTCGCCGGGCACGTCACTGGCCGTCAGCACGTCGACAACGCCGGGCGCTGTACGCACCGCCGAGAGATCCATGCTGGCGATCGTGGCATGCGTGGCGCTGGAAAGCCCGAGGCAGCCATGCAGCGTGCCGGCCGGTTCCGGCATGTCGTCGATATAGACGGCGGTGCCACTGACATGCTTGTGGGCGGAGTCATGCCGTTGATCGGTGGCAACGCCGCCGGCGATCTTTTCAGCCTTGAGGTTGGGGGCAGCGTGCTTGTTCATCATGCGCGCCCTTTCCCTTCTCCCCGTTCACGGGGAGAAGGTGGCCCGAAGGGTCGGATGAGGGGCAGCGCCGACGTCGACAGCCTTGCAGACAAAGATCGACGACGGCGCCGCCCCTCATCTGCCTGCCGGCATCTTCTCCCCGTGAACGGGGAGAAGGACGCTACTCGCGACCGTTCGGCTGTTTGTTCACTGGCATTGGTGCTCATCATGCCGCCTCGTTGCGTGACACTTGGAATGGTGCCCGGGTATCCGTGGTCTCGGCAAAGAAGCGCAACAGCAGGTTTTTCGCCGCCAGTGCGCGATATTCGGCCGAGGCCCGCATATCGGTCAGCGGAGTGAAATCCCTGGCATATTCGGCCATCGCCGCTTCAACTGCCTGTTCGGTCCACGGCTTGCCGAGCAGCGCTTTTTCGACAGAGGACGCCCGCTTCGGCGTCGCCGCCATGCCGCCATAGGCGATGCGCACCTCCGCCACCGTGCCGTCTTTAGCCAGCGTCAGGAAAAAGGCGCCGAGGGCTGCGGTAATGTCTTCGTCGCGGCGCTTGGTGATTTTGTGGACGGCGAATTTCGTGCCCCTGGCCGGAACCGGAACGTGCACGGCCTCGACGAATTCGCCCGGTTGCCGGTCCTGTTTGCCATAGGCAATGAAGAAGGTTTCCAGCGGAATCGAGCGCCGCTTCTTGCCCTTGCGCAGGGTGAGACTTGCGCCAAGCGCGATCAAGGGCGGCGGCGTGTCGCCGATCGGCGAGCCGTTGGCGATGTTGCCGCCGATGGTGCCCATGTTGCGCACCTGTTCGCCGCCGATGCGATCGAACAACGGCCCCAGCGCCGGGATACGCTTCGCCAATGTAGCGAAGGCGTCAGTGTAGGTGACGCCGGCGCCGATCGAAATGACGCCCTTGTCTTCCGAGATGGTGCAAAGTCCGTCGAGATTGCCTATGAAAATGGCCGGCGAAATATCGCGCATATGCTTGGTCACCCATAGGCCGACATCAGTCGAGCCGGCAACGATGGTGGCGCCGGGTTCCTTGTCCAGCACGGCGGCGAAATCATCGACGTTGGCCGGCACGACCAGCCGCGCCTTGGCCGAACCGATCTCGACCCGGGCGCCGTCATGCAGGGCCTCGAGCCTCTCGGTGATCGCCTTGCGCTCTGCGGCCAGCGGATCCTCCGCCGCCTTACCGTAGCTGGAGATGGCATGCGCGGCGCGGATGATCGCCTCGTAGCCGGTGCAGCGGCAGAGATTGCCTTGCAAGGCCTTTTCGATATCCGCGTTCGACGGATTCGATGACTTCATCCACAGGCCATAGAGCGACATGACGAAGCCCGGCGTGCAGAAGCCGCATTGCGAGCCGTGGAAATCGACCATCGCCTGCTGCACCGGATGCAGTTGGCCTGATACGCCGCGCAGATGCTCGACGGTCACGACGTGTGTGCCGTCGAGCGAGCCGAGGAAGCGGATGCAGGCATTGACGCTTTCATAGACCAGCCCGTCCGCCGAGAGCTTGCCGACCAACACGGTGCAGGCGCCGCAATCGCCCTCGGCGCAGCCTTCCTTGGTGCCGCGCAGCGAACGGTCGAGCCGCAGCCAGTCGAGCAGGGTCGCGTCTGACGCCACCGACGAAAGCGCGACGTCCCTGCCGTTGAGGATGAAGCGGATTTCTTTGCGGATGCTGATTTTGGCCATGCCTCAGCTCCCCCTGTATGTCGAGTAGCCGTAGGGCGAGACCAGCAGTGGCACATGATAGTGCACGGGCTCGGCCATGCCGAAGCGGATTGGTACTACATCGAGAAAGGCGGGTTTCGGCAGGCTCAACCCCTGCTGACGCAAATAGTCGCCGGCGGCGAAGACCAGTTCGTATTCGCCGGTGCGGAACTCCGCGCCGGCGAGCAGCGGCTTGTCGCAACGGCCGTCGGCATTGGTGACAACGGTCTTCAGATGTGTCCGCGCCTTGCCGTCGAGGTGATAAAGCGCGATCGACAGTCCCGCCGCCGGCTTGCCGGTCGCCGTGTCGAGGACATGGGTCGTCAGACGCCCGCCATCGGCATTCGACGTTTCTGCCATTGGCCGCCTCCCATTTCCGGTACGAGCGAATTGGCCCGGTACGATCAAGTATCAACAGTGAATTGTGCGCCAATTAAAGGCGATGCATAAGTCCCGGTCGAGCGGAGTGCGACAAAAACACTTTCAAAAATTTTCGGGGGAATGCGAGAGGCACCCTTTCGATATCCTGATCATACTTCGGGCCATGCCCGGCGGGAGGGACGATGCGTTACAGCAGAGACATGCGCGGCTACGGAGCCAATCCGCCGGACCCGAAATGGCCTGGCGGCGCACATGTCGCCGTGCAGTTCGTCGTCAACTACGAGGAAGGCGGCGAGAACTGCGTCCTGCATGGCGACAAGGCGTCTGAAGCCTTCCTGTCGGAAATCGTCGGCGCGGCACCCTGGATGGGCCAGCGTCACTGGAACATGGAATCCATCTACGAATACGGTGCCCGCGCCGGCTTTTGGCGGCTGCTGCGGCTGTTCACCGAGTCGCAAGTGCCGATCACCTGCTACGGCGTCGCCACCGCACTCGCCCGTTCGCCGGATCAGGTGGCGGCCATGCAGGAAGCCGACTGGGAGATCGCCTCGCACGGGCTGAGATGGATCGACTACCGCGACCACAGCGCCGAAGATGAGCGCCGCGACCTCGAGGCGGCGATCAAGCTGCACTACGAAGTGACCGGCGCGCGCCCGACCGGCTGGTATACGGGTCGCACATCGATCAACACAGTGCGGATTGTGGCGGAAGAAGGTGGTTTCGACTATGTGTCGGACACCTATGACGACGAGCTGCCCTACTGGTTCGAGCATGAGGGCGGCGCGCAGCTCATCATCCCCTATACGCTCGACGCCAACGACATGCGCTTCGCCACGCCGCAGGGCTTCAACTCGGGCGACCAGTTCTTTGCTTATTTGAAGGACAGCTTCGACACGCTCTATGCCGAGGGCAAGGCCGGCCGGCCACGCATGATGAACATCGGTCTGCATTGCCGCCTCGTCGGGCGGCCGGGGCGGGTGGCGGCGCTGAAGCGCTTCGTCGACTATGTGAAGTCGCACGACAAGGTCTGGCTGGCGCGGCGCATCGACATCGCCAAGCACTGGCAAGAGGTCAATCCTTATCAACCGGCGGCGCTCAGCCCATCGAAGATGGAATTCGAGACCTTCGTTCATACCTTCGGCGGCGTGTTCGAGCATTCGCCCTGGATCGCCGAACGCGCCTACGAATTGGAACTGGGCCCGGCGCATGACACTTCAGGCGGCCTGCACAACGCGCTTTGCCGTGTCTTCCGGTCCGCCAGCGAGACCGAGCGGCTTTCGGTGCTCAACGCCCATCCCGACCTTGCCGGCAAGCTGGCCAAGGCCAAACGGCTGACGGCGGAATCGACCAGGGAACAGGCCTCGGCCGGCCTCGACGCGCTGACCGACAAGGAGCGCGAACTGTTTTCCAAGCTGAACGCCGCCTACGTCACCACCTTCGGCTTTCCCTTCATCATCGCGGTGAAGGGCAAGACGAGGCAAGAAATCCTGGCGGAGTTCGAGGCGCGCATCGGCAACAGCCGCGGCGTCGAATTCGAGACCGCCTGCAAACAGGTCGAGCGCATCGCACTGCTCCGCCTCAAGGACATGCTTCCGCAATAGGTTTGAACCCATGGATACGATCAGAATGCCCGAGCGAACCTATTACGCACCACATGGCGGCCACCCCGGCCAGAGCGAGCTTCTGACCGGCCGCGCCGTCTTCACCGAGGCCTATGCCGTCATTCCTCGGGGTGTGATGCAGGACATCGTGACCAGTGCGTTGCCGTTCTGGGACGAGACCCGCGTCTGGATCTTGTCGCGACCACTGTCCGGTTTTGCCGAGACGTTCTCGCAATACATTGTCGAGGTCGCGCCCGGCGGCGGCAGCGACCGGCCGGAACCCGATGCCGGCGCCGAAGGCGCGCTGTTCGTGGTCGAAGGCGAACTGACGGTTCTGCTGGCCGGCAAGAAGCATGTCTTGCGGCCCGGCGGCTTTGCCTTCCTGCCGCCTGCCAGCGGCTGGACGGTCCGCAACGAAAGCAAGGCCGACGTGCGCTTCCACTGGATTCGCAAGGCTTACGAGGCGGTCGACGGTCTCGATGCGCCGGAGGCCTTCTTCGCCAACGAACAGGAGATCGCGCCGACGCCGATGCCCGGCACCGAGGGCCGCTGGGCGACGACGCGTTTCGTCGATCCAGCCGATTTGCGCCACGACATGCACATGACCATCGTCACGCTTGAACCGGGTGCGGTCATTCCCTTCGCCGAGACCCATGTCATGGAGCACGGGCTCTATGTGCTGGAAGGCAAGGCGGTCTATCGCCTCAATCAGGACTGGGTCGAGGTTGAGGCCGGCGACTATATGTGGCTGCGCGCCTTCTGTCCGCAGGCCTGCTATGCCGGCGGCCCGGGCAAATTCCGTTATCTGCTCTACAAGGACGTGAACCGGCACGCCAAGCTCGGCGGCGTCGGTGTCCCTGGGCGGACGCCGTGACGCGGATCATTGCGCGGCCACTGACCCGCGAGAGCTTTGCTCCGTTCGGCGACGTCATCGACATGGGCGGCGACAACCACTACCCGATCAATGGCGGCCGCGCGGAACGCTATCACGATCTGGCGACCGCCGAGGCGACCGGACCGAATGCCCGCGTGCTGATCTCGATGGTGCGCGGCACGCCTTACGAACTGCCGCTGAAGCTGAGCATGGTCGAGCGCCACCCCTTCGGCAGCCAGGCCTTCATCCCGCTGTCGCCGCGTCCATTCCTGGTCGTCGTCTGCCATGACGGCGAGCAAGGGCCTGATGAGCCGCATGCCTTCATCACCGCACCCGGCCAAGGCATCAATTACCGGCGCAATCTCTGGCATGGCGTGCTGACGCCGCTCGGCGAGCCTCAGGATTTCCTGATCGTCGACCGTGGCGGCGACGGCTCCAATCTCGAAGAGTTCCATTTCTCGCACGCCTACGAGATCCATCTCCCTTAATTTTTTGTGCGTGTCGTTACCCCAAACCCGGGGCACTTTGGGCGACATGCGGCAGGAGACCCCCTGATGACGGATATTTCGCTGATCGACCGCCTGCTCGACGTTATCGAGCACGACATCGTGCCGAAGACGGCCGACGGCGTCACCCATGGCAACAAGCTGTTCGGCGCCGCGATCCTGCGCAAGGACGACCGGTCGCTGGTGCTGGCCGAAACCAACAACGAGATGGAAAACCCGCTCTGGCACGGCGAGGTGCACTGCCTGAAGCGCTTCTACGAAATGCCCAGGGCTGAACGCGTCGATACGAAAGACGCCATCTTCATCGCCACGCACGAACCCTGCTCGCTCTGCCTGTCGGCTATCACCTGGACCGGCTTCGACAATTTCTACTATCTGTTCAGCCACGAGGATTCGCGCGACAGCTTTGCCATCCCGCACGACCTGAAAATCCTGAAAGAGGTCTTCACCCTCGATCCCGGCGGCTACAATGCCGAGAATGCCTACTGGAAGAGCTTTTCCATACGTCGGTTGGTGCGAACTTTGCCCGAAGCCGAGCGGCAACGGCTGGAAACACGTATCGGCGCGATTTCGGCGCGCTACGATGAGTTGTCCGGCGTCTATCAGGCGAATAAGGACGATAACGACATTCCGCTGAATTGACGCGGATTGACCAGCCGAATTCGTTGGCTGGCCCACGACGCGACCCCACCGGCTCCATCATCTGGCGATCCTGGAGCATGCCATGAAAACAGTCACCGAATTTTCCCGCAAGGTCGTCGAATTCCCGGACATGGGGATCGTCATGCCGGACGGCTGCCGGCTCTCGGCGCGGGTGTGGATGCCGGAGGATGCGGGCGACGATCCGGTGCCGGCGATCCTCGAACACCTGCCCTACCGCAAGCGCGACGGCACCATCTTTCGCGATCAGCTGACGCATCCCTATTTCGCCGGCCACGGCTATGCCTCGATCCGCGTCGACATGCGCGGCAATGGCGATTCCGAAGGGCTGATGGACGACGAGTATTCCGAGCAGGAATTGCAGGACGCCTGCGACGTCATCGCCTGGGCGGCAAGCCAGCCCTGGTGCAACGGCAATGTCGGCATGATGGGCATTTCCTGGGGCGGCTTCAACTGCCTGCAGGTGGCGGCCAAGCAGCCGCCGGCGCTGAAAGCCGTGATCAGCCTATGCTCGACCGTCGACCGCTATGCCGACGACATCCACTACAAGGGCGGCTGCCTGCTGATCGAGAACTTCGGCTGGGCTTCGACCATGCTGTCCTACTCGTCGCGGCCACCGGACCCGCTGCTGGCCGGCGACAACAGATGGCGCGATCTGTGGCTGACCCGGCTGGAGAACCAATCCTTCCTGGCGCCGCTGTGGCTGAAACACCAGCACCGTGATGCCTACTGGAAGCGCGGCTCGATCTGCGAGGATTTCTCCGCCGTCAAAGCCGCGGTGCTGTCGATCGGCGGCTGGCATGACGGCTACCGCAACACGGTCTCGCATCTGGCCAGCAACATCGAAGCCCCGGTCAAGGGCATTATCGGGCCATGGATCCACAAATACCCGCACTACGCAGGACCAAAACCCGCCATCGGCTTCCTGCAGGAGGCTCTGCGCTGGTGGGACCGCTGGCTGAAGGGTGTCGACACCGGTGTCGAGTCCGACCCGGCCTACCGCGCCTATGTCATGGACAGCGTGCGCCCAGCGCGCTGGCACCCCGAGCGGCCTGGCCGCTGGGTGGCGGAGCAGGAATGGCCATCGTCCAACATCAAGACACAAACGGTCGATCTGATCCCGTCAACGGAAAAACCCTCCATCGTTGCCTCGCCGCAAAGCTGCGGCCTGGCCGGTGGCGAGTATTTTCCCTTCACCTTCGGCCCCGAACTGCCGGGCGATCAGCGCCCCGACGATGCGCTGTCGGTGTGTTTCGACCAGTCGGAACTCAGTCAGGCCATCGACATCGTCGGCGCTCCGGAAGTCGAGGTGCGGCTGTCCTCCGACCGTCCGCAGGCCAACATCGCGATCCGGCTCTGTGACGTGCATCCCGACGGCGCCTCGGAACTGATTTCCTATGGCGTGCTCAATCTGACGCATCGCAATTCGCATGAATTTCCCGAGGCGCTGGTGCCGGGCGAAACCGTGTTCGCGCGCGTCGTGCTCGATCAATGCGGCTATCGCGTTCCGCCCGGCCACCACCTGCGTGTTGCCGTTTCAAACGCCTATTGGCCTGCCATCTGGCCGTCGCCGGAGCCGGTCCGGCTGACCTTGTCGGCTGCGACGCTCCGCTTGCCGCTGCGGCCGCTGGCGACAGACGACGAAGCGGCGTTCGCCGAGCCGGAAGGTGCCACTCCCTGGGCAACGGAGACGATCCGCGCCAGCAATTCCGAGCGCCATATCGATCGTGACGAAAAGACCGGAATCGTGACGCTTTCCATCGATGATGATTTCGGCGAGGTGCGCGATCTCGCTCATGGCCTGGCCAATGGCAGCATCGCCCGCGAGACCTGGACGATCCACCCCGACGATCCGCTCTCGGCCTCGGGGAAGACGCACTGGACGCAGACCCTGTCGCGAAACGGATGGTCGGTACGCACCGAAACGACAGCCGAAATGCGATCGGACGCGCAAAACTTCATCGTCAGCGCCAGAATCGAGGCCTATGAGGACGAAACCCTCGTCTTCGAGCGCAATTTCGAAGAGAAGGTGCGGCGCGCGCTTCTTTGAGCGCCGATTCATTGGTCCAATTGCGACGTACGATTTACGCCACGGCATGTCGCATTCGGTCTTGCTTACCGCTTTCCCTTGCGGTCATTATTCTCCTCACAAGAAACAAGAAAAACGACCGCAGAGTCGAACCAACAGAGTGAGGAACTCAAAATGTCGAACGAACTGGAATTTCTTAGCCGGCGTGTCGCGTCGGGCAAACTGAGCCGTCGTGATTTTCTCGGCCGGGCGGCGGCGCTCGGTATCTCCGCGCCCTTCGCCAACTCGCTGCTTTCAAGCGCTGCACGCGCGGCGGGTCCGGTCAAGGGCGGCACACTGAAGGCCGGCCTAGTCGGCGGTGAATCCACCAACAGCCTCGACCCGGCGCTGTTCATGACTCAGGTGCCGTTCGCCTTCGGCAAGATGTGGGGCGAATTGATTGTCGAGCTTTCGCCCGAAGGCAAGCTCGAGAATCGTATCGCCGAGGAGATCGGCTCGTCGGACGACGCCAAGGTGTGGACGCTGAAGATCCGCGACGGCGTCGAATTCCACAACGGCAAGACGGTGACCGCCGAGGACGTGGCCGCCACACTTGAGCGCCATTCCGACGAGAAGTCGAAATCCGGCGCGCTCGGCTATATGAAGGGCATCGAAACCATCAAGGCCAGCGGCAAGGAAGTCGTGCTGACCCTGAAGGAAGCCAATGCCGACCTGCCCTATTTGCTCAGCGACTATCACCTGATCGTCCAACCGAATGGCGGCAAGGACAAGGCCGACGCAGGCATCTCGGCCGGTCCTTACAAGGTTACGACCAATGAGCCCGGCGTGCGCCATGGCGGCGAGCGTTTCGCCAATTACTGGCAGGGCGACAAGATGGGCCACGCCGACCAGATCGAGATCATCGTCATCAACGATGCGACGGCGCGCACCGCCGCCCTGCAAGGCGGCCAGGTCAACATGATCAACCGCGTCGAGCCGAAGATCGTCGACCTGATCAAGCGCCTGCCCGGCGTCACCATCCGCAACCATGCGGGTCCCGGCCACTATGTCTTCATCGCGCATTGCAACACCGCACCCTTCGACAACAACGATCTGCGCATGGCGCTCAAGCTGGCCATCGACCGCGAAGAAATGCTCGACAAGATCCTGCGTGGCTACGGTTCGATCGGCAACGACTTCCCGATCAATGCGTCCTATCCGCTGTTTACCGAGATCGAGCAGCGCAAATACGATCCCGACAAGGCCAAGTTCCACTTCAAGAAGTCGGGCCATGATGGCGCCGTGCTGCTACGGACTTCCGACGTCGCCTTCCCCGGCGCCGTGGATGCCGCGCAACTCTATCAGCAGAGCGCGGCCAAGGCCGGCATCAAGTTGGAGATCAAACGCGAACCGGGCGACGGCTACTGGTCGGAAGTCTGGAACAAGCAGCCCTTCTGCGCCTCCTACTGGGGCGGCCGCTCGACGCAGGACCAGATGTACTCGACCGCCTATCTGTCGACGGCGGACTGGAACGACACGCGTTTCAAGCGTCCGGATTTCGACAAGATGGTGCTGGCGGCCCGGGCCGAACTTGACGAGACCAAGCGCAAGGCGATGTACCACGACATGGCTGTCATGGTCCGCGACGAAGGCGGTCTGATCCTGCCGATGTTCAACCAGTTCATCGACGCGACCGGTGCCAAGGTCGATGGCTGGGTCGACGATCCACATCAGGAACTGATGAACGGTTACGCCTTGGCGAAGTGCTGGCTGCAGGCCTGAGCCGGCTTTGCGGATATGTCTTCACCCATCCTGAAACTGATTGCCCAGCGCATCGCGCTGGGCATTCTCCTCTTGTTGGCCGTTTCGGTCCTGATTTTCGCCGGCACGCAGATCCTGCCCGGCGATGTCGCGCAAGCCATTCTTGGGCAATCGGCGACACCGGAGTCGCTCGCCAATTTGCGCGAGCAGCTCGGCCTCAACGATCCGGCCTATATCAGGTATTTCCGTTGGCTCGGCGGGGTGGTGACAGGCGACCTGGGTACCGCCATGTCGAGCGGCCAGGATATCGCCACGTCGATCAAGGGCCGGCTGTGGAACACGCTGTTCCTCGCCTTCTGGGCAGCGGTCGTCGCGGTGCCGCTAGCGATTATCCTCGGTCTGATCGCGGTGCGCTACCGCAATGGCTGGGTCGACAAGCTGATCTCCGGGCTGGCTCTGGCCTCGACCTCCTTTCCCGAGTTCTTCATCGGCTATGTGCTGGTCTATTTCTTCGCCGTGAAATGGCAAATCTTCCCGGGCATTTCGACTGTCTATGACGGCATGCCTTTTGGCGAGCGCATGCAGGCGATCGCTCTGCCGGCGGCAGCGCTGACGCTGGTCGTGCTCGCCCACATGATGCGCATGACACGCGCGGCGATCCTCAATGTCATGCAGTCGGCCTATGTCGAGACCGCGGAACTGAAGGGCCTGTCGGCCTTCAACGTCATCCGCAAGCACGCCTTCCCCAATGCCATCGCGCCGATCATCAACGTCGTCATGCTCAACCTCGCCTACCTGATCGTCGGCGTCGTCGTGGTCGAGGTGATTTTCGTCTATCCGGGCATGGGGCAGTATCTTGTCGACCACGTCACCAAACGCGACGTGCCGGTGGTGCAGGCGGTCGGCCTGATCTTCGCCGCCGTTTATATCAGCCTGAATATCATTGCGGACATAGCGGCGATCGTCGCCAATCCGCGTCTCAGACATCCGAAATAGGGGGCGGATATGCTCGATATCAAACGCATCCCCCTCCCCGCGCTGATCGGGATCGTGCTGACGGCATTGTTCGTGCTGGCGGCGATCTTCGCCCCCTGGATCGCGCCGCACGGCAATGGCGAAATCGTCGGCGACGTCTGGGAACCGATGTCGGCTGCCCATTTGCTGGGCACCGACAATCTCGGCCGCGATCTTCTGTCTCGCATGATCTACGGCGCCCGCATCACTTTGTTCATCGCGGTGCTGGCCACCGCACTGTCATTCTCGCTCGGCGCCATCCTCGGCTTCTCGGCGGCCGTCTTCGGCGGCTGGTTCGACACGCTGCTGTCGCGCCTCGTCGATCTCTTGATGTCGATCCCGACGCTGATCATGGGTCTCGTCGTGCTGTCAGTGCTGCCGACCAATCTGGTGACGCTGATCCTGGTGATGGGCATTCTGGATTCGACCCGCGTCTATCGCCTGTCGCGCGCGGTCGCCGTCGACATCAACGTCATGGACTATGTCGAGGCGGCGAAACTGCGTGGTGAGGGCAGCGGCTGGATCATCTTCCGCGAGATCCTTCCCAACGCATTGTCGCCGCTGGTTTCGGAACTCGGCCTACGCTTCATCTATGCCGTGCTGTTCCTGTCGACGCTGTCGTTCCTCGGCCTTGGCGTGCAGCCACCGGACGCCGACTGGGGCGGCATGGTCAAGGAAAACAAGGATGGCATCGTCTTCGGCATCGCGGCCGCGCTTATCCCGGCGGCGGCGATCGCCCTGTTGGCGATTTCCGTCAACCTGGTTGCCGACTGGGTGCTCAACCGGACGACCAGCCTCAAGGGAGGACGCGGGTGATGGCCGACACCAAAGCGAAATCAGGCCTGCTGCTCGACATCCGCAACCTACGCATCGAAGCCACCGTCTTCCCGCCCGGCGAGCCGCCAAAGAACATCGTGTTGGTGCACGATGTCTCGCTGACGCTTGAAAAAGGCAAGGTGCTCGGCCTGATCGGCGAGTCCGGCGCCGGCAAGTCGACCATCGGCCTGTCGTCGATGGGCTATGGCCGCGGCGGCGTGCGCATCACCGGCGGCGAGGTGATCCTGAACGGCCGCGACATCCTCAAGGGCGGCAAGGACGGCTTCCGCAAATTACGCGGCCGCGAGGTCTGCTATGTCGCGCAATCGGCGGCAGCCGCCTTCAACCCGGCGCACCGGCTGATGGACCAGGTGGTGGAAGCCACGCTGCTGCACGGTACGGCAACGCGGGCCGAGGCCGAGAAGCGCGCGGTTGCGCTGTTCAAGAAGCTCAGCCTGCCGAACCCTGAAACCATCGGCGAGCGCTTTCCGCACCAGGTTTCGGGTGGCCAGTTGCAGCGCGTGATGACGGCGATGGCGCTGTGCTCCGAGCCGGACCTGATCGTCTTCGACGAGCCGACAACGGCGCTCGACGTGACGACGCAGATCGACGTGCTGGCGGCGATCAAGGATGCCATCCGCGACACCCATGTCGCTGCGCTCTACATCACCCACGACCTTGCCGTCGTCGCCCAGGTCTCAGACGAGATCATGGTGCTGCGCCATGGAAGGCTGGTCGAATGGGGCGGCACAAGGCAGATCATCAAGGAGCCGCGCCAGGAATACACCAATGCGCTGGTCTCGGTGCATGAGATCGAGCATCAGGAGCAGAAACCCGGCACGTCGCCATTCCTGTCGGTGAAGAACGTCACCGCCGCCTATGGCCGCAGCGACATCAAGGTGCTGAAGAACGTCTCGGTCGACATCTATCCGGGTCAGACGCTGGCCGTGGTCGGCGAGTCCGGCTCCGGCAAGTCGACGCTGGCGCGCGCCATCACGGGACTTTTGCCGCCCGAACAGGGCACCGTCACCTTCGACGGACGTCCGCTGGCCAACAGGCTGGCCGACCGGCCGAAGGAGGATTTGCGCCAGTTGCAGATGATCTACCAGATGGCCGACGTGGCGATGAACCCGCGCCAGACCGTCGGCACCATCATCGGCCGGCCGCTCGAATTCTATTTCGGCATACGCGGCCGCGAGCGCGACAGGCGCGTCGCCGAACTGCTCGACAAGATCGAGATGGGCAAGGGCTTTTCCGACCGCTATCCGGCCGAACTTTCCGGCGGCCAGAAACAGCGTGTCTGCATCGCCCGATCGCTTGCCGCCAAGCCGAAGCTGATCATCTGCGACGAGGTGACCTCTGCGCTCGATCCGCTGGTCGCCAACGGCATCCTCAAGCTGCTGCTGGAGTTGCAGAAGGAGGAGAACGTCGCCTATCTGTTCATCACGCACGACCTCGCCACTGTGAAGTCGATCGCCGATTCGATCGCGGTTATGTATCGCGGCGAGGTGGTGCGCTACGGCCCCAAGAGCCAGGTGCTAAGCCCGCCCTTCGACGCCTACACCGACCTGCTGCTCTCCTCGGTTCCAGAGATGGAAATCGGCTGGCTGGAAAAGGCAATCAAGGGACGGCGCATGGCCAGCGCGGGCAACTAAAGCAATTCGGGGAAACTGGAACCGGTTCTCCCAGAAGAAGCGCATGGCGCTTCCCCTGGGAATTGCACCAGACCAAGCCGCCACATGGGGCGCCGGCGACCGTCATCCGGATGCAACACAAGAGCGCCAAACGTCCTTCGGGACGAGCGCTGCTCGCACGACTTTTAAAACAGGGGTAGGACATGAAGACTGAACTCGATTATCTCGCCGAACTCGCCGGTCAAGGCCGGATATCGCGCCGCGCCTTTCTTGGGCGCGCCGCCGCGCTCGGCGTATCGGCGGCCCTGATGCCGGCGCTGGCCGGCAAGGCATTTGCCCAGACGGCGGTGAAGGGCGGTATCATCAAGGCCGGTCTGCAGGGCGGTGAATCCACCAACAGCCTCGATCCGGCGCTGAACCTCAGCCAGGTTACCTTCAGCTTCGGCAAGCTTTGGGGCGAGTATCTCGTGCGCCTCACCCCGGACAACAAGCTGGTCAACCTGATTGCCGAGGAGATTGGCGCCTCGGCCGACGCCAAGACATGGACAATCAAGATCCGCGACGGCATCGAGTTCCACAATGGCAAGACGGTCGGCGCGGAGGATGTTGCTGCCACCATTGAGCGCCATGCGGACGAGAAGTCCAAGTCCGGAGCACTCGGCATCCTCAAGAACATCAAGGGGATCAAGGCGAGCGGCAAGGAGGTCATCGTCACGCTCGGCGACGCCGATGCCGACTTCCCCTATCTGATGGCCGACTACCATCTCACCATCCAGCCGAATGGTGGCAAGGACGATCCGAACGCCGGCATCAGCGCCGGTCCCTATAAGGTTAGCGTCAACCAGCCCGGCGTGCGCCATGGCGGCGAGCGCTTCGCCAATTACTGGCTGGGCGACAAGGCCGGCCATGCCGACCAGGTCGAGATCATCGTCATCAATGACGCGACCGCACGGCTTGCCGCCCTGCAGGGCGGCCAGGTGCACATGATCAACCGCGTCGAGCCGAAGGTCGTCGATCTGGTCAAGCGCATCGCGGGCGTTTCCATCGAGAACGTCTCGGGCAAGGGCTACTACCCGTTCAACATGTTCTGCGACACCGCCCCCTTCGACAGCAACGATCTGCGGATGGCGCTGAAGCTTGCCATGGACCGCGACGAGATGCTGGAAAAGATCCTGCGCGGCTATGGCTCGGTAGGTAACGACTTCCCGATCAACGAGGCCTATCCGCTGTTTTCCGCCGACATCGAGCAGCGCAAGTTCGATCCGGACAAGGCGGCGGCAGCCTATAAGAAATCGGGCCACAGCGGCTCGATCGTGCTGCGCACCTCGGACGTCGCCTTCCCGGGCGCCGTCGATGCCGCACAGCTCTATCAGCAGTCCTGCGCCAAAGCCGGCATCAAGATCGAGATCAAGCGCGAGCCCGGCGACGGCTACTGGTCGGAGGTCTGGAACAAGCAGCCTTTCTCGCTCTCCTACTGGGGCGGACGCGCGACGCAGGACCAGATGTATTCCACCGGCTATGTCTCGACCGCCGACTGGAACGACACGCGCTTCAAGCGGCCGGAATTCGACAAGATGCTGTTTACCGCGCGCGGCGAGCTCGACCAGGCCAAGCGCCAGGCGATCTACCACGATATGGCAGTTATGATGCGTGACGAAGGCGGGCTGATCGTGCCCTTCTTCAACCAGTTCATCGACGCGGCCGCCACCAGCAAGATCGGCGGCTATGCCAAGAGCCCTATCGGCGAAATGATGGACGGCTACGCGCTTGCCGAGTGCTGGCTCAACGCTTGAGCGGACTCTGATCGTCCGATTTCATCAATCAAGAACGCCGTGTGCCCAAGACGGCACACGGCGTCCCGCTTCAACCGCCAACCGCATGGAGCAGCCCATGGCGCTCAAGTCCAAGCTTCTGCTGATCATCCTCGACGGCGTGCCTTACCGGAACTGGCGCCGGCTGATGGGCAATCTCGAAGGCTGGGTGCAATCGGGCGAGGCGCGCGTCTGGAAGATGCGCTCGGTGCTGCCGTCGACCTCGGCCTGCTGCTATGCGTCGATCCACACCGGGGTCTCACCGCAGGTGCACGGGATTCTCTCCAACGAGAACCGGTTCCGCGTCGAGCAGCCCGATATCTTCTCCGAAGTCAGCAAGGCAGGCGGCAAGACGGGGGCGGTGACCCATTCCTACTGGTCGGAATTCTTCCGCGGCTATCCGTTCGACCTGGTCGAGGACATGGAATTCGACGAGCCAAGCGGGCCGATCACGCATGGCCGCTTCCACACCATGACCGGTTACAACCTTCGCAACCAGATGACGCCGAGCGATGTCGACCTGTTCGCGACGCTGACGATGCTGACGAAACGCCATGGCATCGACTACGGCATCCTGCACACCTGCACGCTGGACTCGATGGGACACCGCTTCGGCCACGACTGCCACGAGATGGACCATGCCGTCTATGCGATGGACGGGATGCTGGCCGCCTTCCTGCCGCGCTGGATCGAAGCCGGCTATGAGGTGATTGTCACCGCCGATCACGGCCAGACCGATCGTGGCCATCATGGCGGCCATGACGACGAGATGCAGGATTTCGCGCTGTACTATTTTGGACAAGGTAAGGGTCCGCAGGCCGACACGCTGCTCGACCAGCTGCAGCTGGCGCCGACAGTGCTGAGCCGGCTGGGTGTGGCAATACCGGAGGCGATGAAGGCTAAATCTTTCTTGGGGTGAGCGGGCGCGCAGAACTCTTCCCTTCCCCCCTTGTGGGGGGAAGGGAAGACCCTGCCTCTGGCAACACTTCCTTACTTCGGTTAGCCTCCGCAAAATTCCTTGGCGGAGGATGAACCTTTTTGGACCGATCAGCGACAGAGCAGACAGGAGCCAGGCGGCTCGACCGGCCATGACGGCAGCGACGGAGACCGATCGCGCTCTCGTCGACCGGGTCGCGAAGGGCGACCGTGCCGCCGTGCGGCTCCTGTTCATGCGTCACCACGCGCGGGTCTACCGCTTCGTGGCGCGCCAGACGGGATCGGAAATGATGGCCGACGATATCGCCAACGAAGTCTTCCTCGAGCTATGGCGCCAGGCGCCCGGCTTCGAAGGGCGTTCCGAAGTCTCGACATGGCTGCTCGGCATCGCCCGTTTCAAGGCGCTGTCCTTTCTGCGCAAGAAGAAGGAAGACTGGATCGACGACGAGGCCGCCGCCGCGGTGCCCGACGGCGCCGACACGCCGGAAGTCGTCACCATGAAGGAAGACAAGGCCGCCGCCCTGCGGCGCTTCGTCGACACCTTGCCCGAAGAGCATCGCGTGGTCATCGATCTTGCCTATTATCACGGACAATCGGTGAGCGAGATCGGCGAGGTGCTCGACATTCCGGTCGCCACCGTCAAGACCCGGATGTTCTACGCCCGCAAGAAACTCGGAGAGGCCCTCAAGGCCGCCGGTTACGACAGGGGGTGGCCATGAGCGCCGCTGAAAAGATGTCGCGCCGCGACGAAATGGAAACGCTGCTGCCGTTCTACCTGAACGGCTCGCTGGAAGGTTCCGACCTGGAAGCGGTCGAGGAATGGCTGGCCAGCGATCCGGCCGCACTTGCCGCCCTTGGCGAGGCTGAAGCCGAATTCTCCGGCGCCACGGCCGCCAACGAAGCAATCCGGCCGCCGGCCGATGCGCTCAGCCGCTTTGCCAAGGCACTCGACGCCGAGGCCGGGCCTGCGCGCAAGCCGGCAGGATCGTCCTGGCTGGCGCAGGCCTGGGGCCGCTTCATGGCGGTGCCGGTCGGTGTCGCCTGGGCGGCAGCCGCGGTTCTGCTGGCCCTGGTCATGGTGCAGTCGTTTGTCGAACCCGGCGGCAAGGGCAATGATTTCGAGATTGCCGGCGCGGAAAACGATCCGGCGAAAATGCCGTTCGCGCTGGTCAAGTTCAAGCCGGATGCCAGGATGTCGGACATATCCGCCTTCCTCGGCAGCAACGGCATGAAGATCGTCGGCGGACCGACCGCCGACGGCGTGTTCCGGCTTGGCATCCCGGCTGCCAACGCAGCCGACTACACCAAGCAAATCGGCCTCATTGCCGCCCAGCCCTTCGCGGAAACTGTGATCGAGGGAAGGAAACCGGTTGATGGCGGCTGAGGCGGTCATTCGATTTGCGGCAGTGCTTGCGACGGCGATGGCGATCGCCGTGCCCGCGTCGGCGCAGACCAGCAGCGCCAATCCTGATCGGACGCAAATCGACTGCGGCGATGGGACCAATGCGGCGGGAGCCGACTGCGCCAAGGATGGCAGCGACACAAAGGGCGGATCGGACGCAGGCCAATCCGGCGCCGTCTTCCTGCCGGCGCTGATCGTCGACCTGTTTCCTAACCCGGCGGCGCCTCCGACCCCTGT
>NZ_RZPQ01001200.1:0-1061 GCF_003999135.1 Mesorhizobium sp. M7A.F.Ca.CA.004.06.1.1
GTTGGGCAGCGCCTATCTCTGCCTCCTCAAAGGAGATCAATCATGTCCAATATCCAACAATCCGGCACCTTCGCCCCCGCCACCTTCAAGCTTGGCAGCCGCACCGTGAAGCGGCTCGGCTACGGCGCCATGCAGCTCGCCGGGCCCGGCGTGTTCGGGCCGCCCAAGGACCATGACGCGGCATTGGCCGTGCTGCGCGAGGCGATTGCGCAGGGGATCGACCATATCGATACCAGCGACTTCTACGGCCCGCACGTCACCAACCGGCTGATCCGCGAAGCACTGGCACCCTACCCCGACGATCTCGTCATCGTCACCAAGATCGGTGCGCGGCGCGGGCCCGATGGCTCCTGGCTGCCGGCTTTCTCTCCCGAGGCGCTGACCCAGGCGGTGCACGACAATCTAAGCAATCTTGGGCTCGATGTGCTCGACGTCGTCAACCTGCGCATCATGTTCGATACCCATGGCCCCGCCGAGGGATCGATCGAAGCGCCACTCACCATCCTGGCCGGGCTTCAGCAAAAAGGTTTGGTCAGGCATATCGGGCTGAGCAACGTGACGCCGGCGCAGATCGCCGAAGGGCGCCGTATCGCCGAGATCGTCTGCGTGCAGAATCAGTACAATCTTGCGCATCGCGGCGACGACGCCCTGATCGACGACCTTGCCCGCGACGGCATCGCCTATGTGCCGTTCTTCCCGCTCGGCGGCTTCAACCCGCTGCAATCCTCCACCCTGTCGGACGTCGCAACGCGCCTCGGCGCCACGCCAATGCAGATTGCGCTCGCCTGGCTGCTGCGCCGCGCGCCCAACATCTTGCTGATTCCCGGCACATCGTCGGTCGGACATTTGCGGGAGAACCTCGCTGCGGCTGAACTCAAGCTTTCAGGGGATGTGCTTCAGGAGTTGGATGGGATGGCCAAGGCGGCGTAAGGCGCGACCAGTTTCCCCCTTTGAGGGGGAGATGTCGCCAAAGGCGACAGAGGGGGTCGGCACGACCGGGCGCGACCTCCTGCGGCAGATGAAGGTTGGCGCTCTGTGCGCGGCGACCCCCTCTGTCGCCT
>NZ_RZPQ01001201.1:0-1061 GCF_003999135.1 Mesorhizobium sp. M7A.F.Ca.CA.004.06.1.1
GAACAACAGCGGACCGATGGGCCTGCTGAAGCGCCTGACCAATGGCCTGACCCGTCGCGAGGAAGAACCCGCACGGCTGCAGCCGGCGCAGCCGCGCGAGCCCAAGCTGCGCCAGGCCGCGCCCGAAGTGCGCCGTCTCGCCAGCCAGGATGCGCAGCTCTATGCGCCGCGCCGCGGCCAGCTCGACGATCAGGGCCGCCTGACGCCGCAGGTGAGGACGACTCAGGAAGACGATCAGCTGGAGATTCCGGCGTTCCTGCGCCGCCAGGCCAACTGATTGGTAAACGGACTGTAACATTTGTTAACAGGCAAGCGAGGAATCGCTTGCCTGTTAATGTTTTAAATGATGTGATTTCAACGACTTACCAAGTCGCACTCGTTCCATTTTGCGGTTACACAGAGTAAGAAACCGTGATTTGGAGTCTCCCTGACGGGACATTATCTTCGCTGCCTACCATCATCGGTTTGCCGGGATTTCGGGGGAAGTCACCCTGCCAGCCGATTCACACAAGAGCCGCGCCCTCGGGCTGGAGAAGCGGACCTAGGCATTACGGGCTTATGGGGATTGTCTTGCACGACTATCAGACGACATTGAAGACGCGCGCGTCGCTTACCGGCACCGGCGTCCACAGCGGCAAGGAAGTGTCCATCAGCTTCGTGCCCGCGGATGCCGACACCGGCATCGTTTTCCAGCTTTTCAACGGTGCGGAACAGGGCCGCGAGTTTCGTGCCCTGGTTTCGGAAGTCGGCGCTACCGACCTGTGCACCATGCTTGGTGATCCCGCCGGCGAGCATATCGCCACGGTCGAGCACATCATGGCGGCGCTGTTTGGGCTCGGCATCGATAATGTCGCTGTCGAGATCGATGGTTCCGAGGTTCCTATCTTCGATGGCAGCGCCATGGCGTTCGTCGAAGCCATCGATCAGGCGGGTATCGAGACGCTCTCGGTCAAGCGGCGCTATATCAGGGTCATCAAGCCGGTCCGCATCGAGAACGGCGCCTCGTGGGCGGAGTTTCGGCCCTATGACGGGACCCGTTTCGAGATCGAGATCGACTTCGA
>NZ_RZPQ01001202.1:0-484 GCF_003999135.1 Mesorhizobium sp. M7A.F.Ca.CA.004.06.1.1
CTTGTCGACATTGACGACCGCGACCGATCCGGCGGCACCGCCGCCCGACAGGCCGATGGCGACCGCACCCGCGACCACCACCACCTCGGAATCGTCCTTGGCCATGACGGCGACGTCGCCGCCGGCGACAATTGTCGCGTTGGCACCGACACGGGCATAGGTCTCGGTGTCGAACGACAGCACCGAGACGCCGCCCGCCAGGCTGACCGTGCCGCTGAAGGCAAGACCGGCGGAGACCACGATGACCTTTTCCTTGGATGTGGCGATCACCGCAACGTCGTTGTTCGCCTTCACGTCCGCGCCGTCATTGATCGTCGCGACCGTGTCGACCTTGATCACCGACACGTCGACGCCGGGCGCGCCCGCGCCCGAACCGCCGAAAGCCGCACCGGCCCCGACACCGACATGGCTGAAGTCGCTCGCCGCCGCAACCAGCACGGACTGTCCTGCATTTCCGGGGCCGGCCATGTCCTGGTTGATCTGC
>NZ_RZPQ01001202.1:494-1060 GCF_003999135.1 Mesorhizobium sp. M7A.F.Ca.CA.004.06.1.1
GATCTGCGCATCGGCTCCGATGAACGCCTTCGTCTTGGTATCGACGACGTTGACCGCCGCACCGACAGCCACGCCGACCGAACCGCCGCCGCCGACGGAAATCGCAAAAGTCTCGACATCATCCTTCGCCGAGGCGGAGACGGCCACGCCACGGAAGCCGGTATCGACCGACGCGGTCGCAACCCGGTTCTGGGTCAAGCCCGGATCCTGCTGGACGTCGTCGCCACCCTCCTGGTCGAGGTTCTTGAACTGGGTGAGGCCCGACGGCGTACCAGCCTCCAGGCTGCTCGCGGTCGGCTTGTTGCCGCCCTGCGGGTCGAAGCTCGACATCGCCTGGCTGCCCGCATACTCGATTTGGTAGCGGCCGGTTCTCGCCGCGACCGTGCCGTGGCCCTCGCCGGTGACGCGTGCGCCTGCGCCGATGAAGGCATCCGTCACCTTGTCGACAACCGCAACGCCGGCCGCGACGCCGACGCCGGCACTGCCGCCAATCGCCACGCCGCCAACAATCAGGTCCATCTCGGTCTCGTCGAGTGCCTGGACAAGCACGCTGCCGCGTGCCCGCA
>NZ_RZPQ01001203.1:0-1058 GCF_003999135.1 Mesorhizobium sp. M7A.F.Ca.CA.004.06.1.1
CCGGCCTTGGCGGTTCAAATCCCCCCCCCGCATCCTCCCATTCCCCGCCGCGCCGATAATTCCGTGATCGCGCCAGTATCATCAAGTCGCCCGGTCTGTTCGCACGTTCGGCGAACGCTCAACAACACGACTTGACGGGCTGTGTCTGGCGTCTGAAAAGGGCTGGCCTGCGGACGTGGCGGAATTGGTAGACGCAAGGGACTTAAAATCCCTCGATCTCTGATCGTACGGGTTCGATTCCCGTCGTCCGCACCACCCTTCGCTCTTCGAGCTTCGGGTGGCGGGCCACCTGAAGCTCGTTAGTGCATGCCGCCCAAAAGTGAACTCGGTTTTGGGAGGACGACATGCACAAAAAAAAGCGTCCTCCGAAGCCTTGGCGAAGGAGGACCGGTTCGAATTTCATCCGTTCAGGCGCACCAATTTCACCGGCTACAGCTTGTCGGCATCTCTACGCCTCGAACACCTTCTCAGTGAACCATTCCGCCAACCTGGCAAGCTCCGGCCCCAGCACGCGATCGGCGCCGACAGGCGGCACGATAGCTCTGATTTGATCGACGAAGGAGCGCAGTGCCGGCGGCGGCGTCCGTTCGGTGACGTGCAGCGCCTGCGAGGCGATCATCGCCAGCATCGCCATGGCCGCGTCGACGCAGCGGCCGGCGGTCGCTTCCTTGGTCCATGCGAAGAATGCCGTCGTGGCGACGTCGTCCTGCCCCGCGCCCGCTGATTCCGTGCCCGGCATGAAGGTACGTTGCGCTGCCAGCTTGGCCTGTTCGAGATAGCCGGTGATTGCCATCGGTACGTAGCCGACATTGCCATGGCCATCGCTGTCGGCCGAGTGACGTCCGGTCATCAGCAGATCCGGCAGCAGCGACACCTTGCCGTTCAGAAGCTTCGAGGCGTGGCGGTCGCAGAGCAGGCAGATATCGGCCCATATCGCCGCCAGATCGTCCAACGCCGGCGTCGCCATGGCGTTGTGATAGCCGCCGGTCGAGATGCAGCGGCCGAGCGGATGTGCATCGTCGGGCGGGATGTAGACCGGATTGTCCGATATAGAGGCC
>NZ_RZPQ01001204.1:0-1058 GCF_003999135.1 Mesorhizobium sp. M7A.F.Ca.CA.004.06.1.1
TTCCAGCGTCTCCTTGGCGCGTTTGGCATTGGAGCAGAGTGTGCGGTCCGGAACATAGAGGCGGGAGCGCATGGCGGCGCCCATCATTTCGGCATCGGAACGGCCGGACGCGTCGAGCGGGCGATCGAAATCCCGCATGCCGGGCAGTGCCCAGCCAGCCTTTGCATGTCGCAACAGATAAAGCCTGCTCACCCAACCTCCGAATGCCGAAGCCTCCCGGGATTAGCCACGAGAACGGCGTTGCGCACAATGCCCGTGCTCTTCAAACACAGCGAATCACCCAATGCTGCTTGCTGCAAAGGCGCTTGCGTATCGCCCCGGGATCACGGCCGATCTCGGAAAGCATGTGCCACCGGATCCAAAGTGTCTCGGCGGAGTTTGTACCAAAGCGACCGTACGCGGCTGCAAAGACCCGTGGCGGGATACTTTAACAATTGCGTGAAACAGCGGCCGATTGCGCTTGTGCAGGCGTCGGACGACGAATATATAGGCGCCAAATTTGGGGCAGTTTGGGTGAGTCGAATGAACGACATCGTTACCGCCGATTACGTACCCTCCGAAGACGAGCCGTTCATGAACGAGCGGCAGAAATCCTACTTCCGCTCAAAGCTCGTCACCTGGAAGAATGACATATTGCGCGAAGCGCGCGAAACACTGGAAATCCTGCAGCAAGAAAACGCCAACCACCCCGATCTGGCCGACCGCGCCTCTTCGGAAACCGACCGTGCCATCGAACTCAGGGCCCGTGACCGTCAGCGCAAGCTCATTGCAAAGATCGACTCCGCCCTGCAGCGCATCGACGAAGGCACTTACGGCTATTGCGAAGAGACCGGCGAGCCGATCGCGCTGAAGCGGCTCGATGCGCGTCCGATCGCGACATTGTCGATCGAAGCGCAGGAGCGGCATGAGCGCCGCGAAAAAGTCTATCGCGACGACTGAAGGTCAAGGCCGGCGGCGCACGGCCGGCTGTCCCGAACGAACTCGATCCTGAAAATGGCCGGTTTTCCGGCCATTTCTATTGGTGCGGCATCCACCGCTCTGAGGCGCGCGAAGGCCGC
>NZ_RZPQ01001205.1:0-1057 GCF_003999135.1 Mesorhizobium sp. M7A.F.Ca.CA.004.06.1.1
ACCTCGTCCGATGTTCTCGACACCTGCTTTGCGGTGCAGCTTACCCGCGCCAGCGACATCCTGCTCGCCGACATCGATGGCTTGCTTGCAGCGCTTAAGCGCCGCGCCTTCGAGCACAAGGACACCGTCACCATCGGCCGCAGCCATGGCATCCATGCCGAGCCGACGACCTTTGGCGTCAAGCTGGCGCAGGCCTATGCCGAATTCTCGCGCTGCCGCGAGCGGTTGGTGCACGCGCGCGAAGACATCGCCACCTGCGCGATTTCGGGCGCGGTCGGCACCTTCGCCAACATCGACCCCTATGTCGAGGAGCATGTGGCGGCAAAGCTCGGCCTGAAGCCCGAGCCGGTGTCGACGCAAGTGATCCCGCGCGACCGCCACGCCATGTTCTTTGCCACGCTCGGCGTCATCGCCTCGTCGGTCGAGCGGCTGTCGATCGAAATCCGGCATTTGCAGCGCACCGAAGTGCTGGAAGCTGAAGAGTATTTTTCGCCGGGCCAGAAGGGCTCGTCGGCCATGCCGCACAAGCGCAACCCGGTGCTGACCGAAAACCTCACCGGTCTTGCCCGCATGGTGCGCTCCATGGCGCTGCCGGCGATGGAAAATGTGGCGCTCTGGCACGAGCGCGACATCTCGCACTCCTCGGTCGAGCGCATGATCGGCCCGGATGCCACCGTGACGCTCGATTTCGCACTGTCACGGCTGACCGGCGTCGTCGACAAGCTGCTCGTCTATCCCGACAACATGCTGAAGAACATGAACAAGTTCCGCGGCCTCGTGCATTCGCAGCGCGTCATGCTGGCGCTGACCCAAGCCGGCCTGTCGCGCGAAGACTCCTACCGGCTGGTGCAGCGCAACGCCATGAGAGTGTGGGAGCAAGGCGCTGATTTCCTTGAGGAACTTTTGGCCGACAAGGAAGTGACCGCAGCGCTGCCGGAAGCCGAAATCCGCGAGAAATTCGACTTGGGCTATCATACCAAGCATGTCGACACGATCTTCAAGCGGGTGTTTGGGGAAGCCTGAGCTTCCTTCTCCCCGTCACTATACGGGGAGAAGG
>NZ_RZPQ01001206.1:0-1052 GCF_003999135.1 Mesorhizobium sp. M7A.F.Ca.CA.004.06.1.1
CGGCGGAGGTATGGAAGCCGAACGAGGCGTTGGAGACGACGTTGATCCACGGCTGCGGCGTCGTGCGCCGGCCGGCCAGGCGCACGACATAATGCCGCCCGTCGCCGTCGAAACCGCCAAAGCCGTTCCACTGGCTGAGACCGCTTCCATCAGCGCTGACATTGGCCACTGCCTGCGAGGCAGGAGTATGCGTCGTGGGTGTCGGCGACGGCAATTCACGCGGAATTGGCAATGCTGCCAGAGCGTCGCGCGCCTGCAGAGCCGCGGCCTCGGCGCGCTCGATCTGGTCGAAGATGGTGCCGTTGCGCGTGTGCAGGACCACCCGGGCGACAGCGAGCAGCGTCTTGTAGGTGGTTTCGTCCATGAGATCGCGGCGCACCGCGAATATGTGCTGGCGAGGTCCGAGCTCCTTGCCGCGCAGGCGGCTGTTTTCGCACAGCGTCTCGACCGCCCGCTGCAGGTCCTGGACATAGGAGGACGCCTGCTCGTTGACGACGACGAAGTCGATCATCATGCCGCGGGTGCGCATATATTCCTGGAAACGCAGCGCCTGGGCAACGATTTCGAGATCGGCGACGTCGCCGATCCTGACCAGGAAGATCGGGAAATCGCCGGAAATGCTTGTCGGCCACAGGCTCGACTGCTTGCCCAGCCCCGAGGCGATGGATTCAGCGGGAAGACGCAGGAACGGATCCGGATAGATCAGATAGCGCGCCAGCTTCTGCACATTGGCGGCATCGGTCAGACTGAGGCCCATATGGCGGGTCTGCACCTGGCTGCGCGTCCAGGCAAGCATGGCCTGGCGGGCAAAGCTCTCCGGATGGTCGAGGCGGGCGATGGCTTCGTCCAGCTCGGTGCGGCCAGCGCCGACGACGGTCCAGAAGGTCAGCGATATCTTCTTGTTGGCCGGCACGCGCACCTGGCGGCGCAGCGAGGCGACGGGATCAAGCGTAAAGCCTGAATGGCCGCCCAGCCTGGCGCCCGGGTCGAAAGCGGCCGCATCGACGATGGTACGGCCACGGCCGATGAAGGCGCGCCTGTCGGTCTCGGCC
>NZ_RZPQ01001207.1:0-1046 GCF_003999135.1 Mesorhizobium sp. M7A.F.Ca.CA.004.06.1.1
GGCGAAGGCGGCCGGCCGCGGCGCGAAGTACGGCCCGACCGACAGGTGCCCTTTCCCGGATACGCCGATCGCCGGCAACTCTCCTTCGGTGAGGTTGCAGGAGATGACGGGACAGGTTTCCGGGCGGAAGGCAGGATCCTCATTCCCGAGATCGCAATAGGCCGCCAGGAAGGCGTAGGAAGTGGTGCCGATCAGGTTGTTGAGGATGAAGTTCGGCCGTGTGGCACGGATCTCCGCGATCAGCCGCGACACGTCGGTCTCGCCGATGCGCAGATAGCGTTCGCCCAGCACCTTGCCGCCGGCATCGGCGATCAGGTCGCGGGCGACGCGGTTCATCTCCCAGCCCCAGATGTAGTTCGAGCCGAGCAGGAAACCGTTGGCGCCGAAACGCGGCACGACATGCGCCATCAGCGGCACCAGATGCTGGTTGGGGCAGGCGTGCATGTAGACGACGTGCTCGTTGGCCTCGAAGCCCTCATAGGGGCAGGCGTACCAGAGCATGCCGCCCGCCTTCTCGAGCACCGGAATGGTTTCCTTGCGGCTCCACGAGGTGACGCAGCCGACGACATGGCGCGCGCTGCTGGTCCTGAAAATATCCTCGCACAGCGTCGCGTAACGGTCCGCATTGCTTTGCGGATCGCGCTCGACCGGCACCAGTTCGATGCCTGAGCTGCGATCGGCGTTGATGTCGGCGATGGCGCGCATGGCGCCGATGCGGCACGCATCGGAGACGAGCTGATAGCTCCCCGAGCGGGAATACAGGATGCCGATCTCGATATGCCGTTTCAAACAGATCCCCAAAATGACAATGCCTCGCAGCCAGCGCCGGAAGGGCGAGGCATACGAGGCATTCTTGCCGCCCGGCGATCAGAGCCGGTATTTTGCGCTAGCGTATTCTGTCCGGCGGGTCAGTCAAGCCCTCAACGGTATTTGCGTGACCGTCATCGCCGTTTCGCTGCCGCCGGCTATCTGGCCGATCTGGCCGCCGGCCTCTGACCGTGTTGACGCGCATAGGTCACGCAGGCGTCCACCGTGCTGACACAAAG
>NZ_RZPQ01001208.1:0-1045 GCF_003999135.1 Mesorhizobium sp. M7A.F.Ca.CA.004.06.1.1
TGGTCAAGCCGGGTGCTGCCGTCATCGACATCGGCATCAATTCCGAAATCGGCCCCGACGGCTCCAGCCGCATCGTCGGCGACGTCGACACCGAAAGCGTGCGCGAGGTCGCCTCCTGGATCACACCGGTGCCGGGCGGTGTCGGCCCGATCACGGTCGCCATCCTGCTGCGCAACACCATGGTGGCGCTCAGCCGCCAGCGTGCGCTTTATGAGGCGACCTACGGTACGGCGGACAGGCTCGCGGCAGAGTAGCGCTGGGGCTGGCGCCCTACTCCGCGGCGATCAGGCTCTCTTCCCGAACGCCTTCCGGCTTTGGTCCGCCATAGGCCCAGTCGAGCAGCTTGATCGTGTGCACCACCGGCAGCTTCGCGGCGGAAGCGATCTGGGTGATGCAGCCGATGTTGCCGGTGGCGACGATCGAAGCCCCCGTCGCCTCGATGTTTTTCACCTTGCGGTCGCGCAGTTTGGCCGAGATCTCGGGCTGCAGGATGTTGTAGGTGCCGGCGGAGCCGCAGCAGAGATGTCCTTCACGCGGCTCGCGCACGATGAAGCCGGCCTTGGCCAGCAGTTCCTTCGGCTGGCGGGTGATCTTCTGGCCGTGCTGCATCGAACAGGCCGAGTGATAGGCGACAACCGTGCCCGGCTTGCGCACCGGTTCAGGCAGATCGAAGGTCGAGAGATATTCGGTGATGTCCTTGGCCAGCGCCGAAACGCGCGCGGCCTTGTCGGCATAGGCCGGATCCAGCCGCAGCATGAAACCGTAGTCCTTGATCGTCGTGCCGCAGCCGGATGCAGTGATGACGATGGCATCGAGCCCGCCTTGTTCGATGGCGCGCGTCCAGGCATCGACATTCTGCCTCGCCGAGGCAAGCGCGGCCTGCTCGCGCCCCATATGATGCACCAGCGCGCCGCAGCAGCCCTCGCCCGGCGGCACCGCGACCTCGACGCCGAGCCGCGTCAGCAGCGAAATCGTGGTGTCGTTGATGGCGGGATCGAGCACCGATTGCGCGCAGCCAGTGAGGATGGCGACGCGGCCTCTTTTG
>NZ_RZPQ01001209.1:0-1040 GCF_003999135.1 Mesorhizobium sp. M7A.F.Ca.CA.004.06.1.1
GACCCCCAATAACCGCCGGTAACCTTCTTGGCCGGGCATCCCATGTTGATGTCGATGATGTCGGCGCCCTCACCGGCGGCGATTCTGGCACCTTCGGCCATGTGCATCGCCTCACGGCCTGCCAGCTGAACCATATGGACGGGCAGGCCGGAGTGGCGTATGCGCAGCTTGAAACCGGCCCTGCCCTTGGCAAGCTCGCCGCTGGCAACCATTTCGGATACGACCAGGCCCGCTCCATGCGCGTGGGCACGCTGCCGGAACGGCTCGTCCGTAATCCCCGACATCGGTGCGAGGAACACGCGATTGCGGATTCTCACGCCACCGACATCGAGCGGCGCGGCCAATTTGGTCAAGTTAACCATGCACAAAAACCAAGCATCTTCATTCGTTGCACATTCTCTAGCCAGAACCGGCGCAATGTGCAACGCGGAATGACGCCACATTAAGGCGCAATTGGGAAAATGCCGGCCTTCGGCTTTGGCCGCGACCAAAGCGCCGCGCGTCGCCGAGGACGCGCAAAAGACGCTTTGGAATTTCATACTTAGCGCACGATCTTTCCGAAAACCGATTACACTTTTCGGGATCGTGCGCTAGGACCAAACAGGCATGACTGACGCAAGTGAAAATCACGTTTCGGGTGCGGATGGCAAGGTCGCGGTGGTGATCGTTGCGGCCGGCCGTGGTGCGCGCGCCGGACAGGCCAACGGACCGAAGCAATATCAACACATTGGCGGCTTTGCCGTCATTGCACACACGCTGGACATTTTTCTGGCCCACCCGCGGACGAGCGAGATCGTCGTCGCCATTCATGCCGATGACCATGAGTTGTTCCGGCAGGCGGCGGGCGCCAATGCCGAGCGCGTCACCGCCATCATGGGCGGGGCGACGAGGCAGGAATCCGTTCGGCTCGGCCTGCTTGCCCTTAGAGGCCACGCGCCGGCGCAGGTCCTGATCCATGACGCCGTGCGTCCGTTTGTCGATGCGGACCTGATAGATCGCACCATCGCCGCCATCGGCGAGCGCGAGGGCGCGTTGCCCGC
>NZ_RZPQ01000120.1:0-10752 GCF_003999135.1 Mesorhizobium sp. M7A.F.Ca.CA.004.06.1.1
GCTCTGGAGTCCGCCGGTGCAAAGTTCAAATGGTGGCGCATACGCGAGGACGGCAATCTGCATGTCGACGATCTGCGCCCGCTGGTTTCCGACCGCACCCGCCTCGTCGCCTGCACGGTCACCGCGCATTCGATCGGCTCGATCGTCGATGTCGCCGCGGTGGCCGAGATCGCACATGCGGCCGGCGCCGAAGTGTTCCTCGACTGCGTGCATTACGGACCGCACGGGCTGATCGACGTGCAGGCCTGGGATTGCGACTATCTCGTCTGCTCCGGCTACAAGAATTTCTCGCCGCATATGGGCTTCCTGTGGGGCCGCTTCGAAACGCTGAAGCGGCTGCCGACCTTCCGCGAGGATTTCATCCCCAACGAGCCGCCGTACAAGGTCGAGGCCGGCACCTTCATCTACGAGAACGTCTCGGGGATGGATGCCGCCGTGCAGTATCTGGAACTGATCGGCCGCAATCTGGCGCCGTCCAACAACCGCTCGCGGCGCGACAACATCGTCGCCGGCATGGGCGCCATCCGCGACTATGAGCTGGTGCTGGCGCGTGAGATGCTGGCCGTGCTGAAAGGTTGCGGCGCGACCATCTACGGCGTTGCCGACGAGGCCCGCATCAATGAGCGTGTGCCGACCTTCTGCTTCAACATCGGCACACTGTCGCCGCAGCGGGTCGTCGAGGAAATGGCCGAGATGCAGATCGGCATCCGCGACGGCCACATGTACGCGCCGCGACTGATGAAGCGTCTCAACCTCTCAATGGACAGCGGCGCAATCCGCGCCTCGCTTGTCCACTACAACACGGTCGAGGAGATTCACCGTTTCGGCGAGGCACTGCGCGCCATCATCGCCAAATTGTCCTGAGCGGCGGCCTCTCCAGCGTCGTCATCCACGGGCGGAACAAGGAGCGTAGCGACGCAGTGCAGACCCGAGGATCCATGCCGTGCCACGGTGCAGAATTCTGCTCCGCTGCACCCTTCGGCTGAGGTAACGGCATGGATCCTAGGGTCTGCGCGACGCTTCGCCCTAGGATGACGAAGAGACGTTAAGCCGCCTTCTTCTTCGCCAGTCTTGCCTTGATCGAGGCTACGTCGGCACGCGGGGTCGCGGCGAACAGCGTCCTGGTGTAGCTGTGCTTGGGGTCGGCGAAGACCTCGTCGCGCGAGCCGTATTCGACCGCCTCGCCGAAATACATCACCATCACATCGTCGGCGATGTAGCGCACCACGGACAGATCGTGGCTGATGAAGACATAGGTCAGCTGGAACTCGTCCTGCAGGTCGGCGAGCAGGTTGAGCACCTGTGCCTGCACGGAAAGATCGAGCGCCGAGACCGGCTCGTCCAGCACCAGCAGGCTTGGGTTGAGCATCAGCGCGCGGGCAATGGCAATGCGCTGGCGCTGGCCGCCCGAGAACATGTGCGGGTAGCGGTTGTAGTGCTCGTGACCGAGGCCGACCTTCTTCAGCATCTTCATCGCAAGGTCGCGCCGCTCGGCCGCCGGCTTGTCGGTGTTGATCAGCAGAGGCTCGCCCAGCACGTCGCCGATCTTCTGGCGCGGATTGAGCGATCCATAGGGGTTCTGGAAGACGATCTGGACCTTGCGGCGCATCTCTTTGGTCAATCCGCCCTTGGCGATGTCGACCTTGTTGCCGTCGATGAACAGGTCGCCTGACGTCGCCGGATCGATCAGCGTGATGATGCGGGCGAGCGTCGACTTGCCGCAGCCGCTTTCGCCGACGATGGCCAGCGTCTTGCCCTTGTCTACCTTGAAGGACACGCCCTTGACCGCGTGCACGGTGCGCGGCCCGGTGAACAGGCCACCACCGATATGGTAGTCGCGGACGATGTTCTTGCCTTCGAGGACCGTGGTGCTCATGAGGCGGCTCCCGCGGCAGAGGGGGCCGGCTCGAACAGCATGTCGGAAACGGTCGGCAGCCGGTCGCCGACGGCGTTCTCCGGCAAAGCCGACAACAGCGCCCGCGTGTAATTGCTTTTCGGCGATTCGAACAACGACAGCACGTCGGCCTCTTCCATCTTGCGGCCCTTGTACTGGACGATGACGCGATCGGCGGTCTCGGCCACCACGCCCATATTGTGGGTGATCATGATCAGGCCCATGCCGTATTTGGCCTGCAGCGAAACCAGCAGATCGAGGATCTGCTTCTGGATGGTGACGTCGAGCGCCGTCGTCGGCTCGTCGGCGATCAGCAGTTTCGGATTGCAGGCGATAGCGATGGCGATCATGACGCGCTGGCATTGGCCGCCCGACATCTGGTGCGGAAACGAGCTCAGCCGTTCTTCCGGATCGGCGATGCCGACCAGCTTCATCAATTCGATGGCGCGGGCCCGCCGCTGAGCGCGATCCATACCCATATGGAAGCGCAGCACCTCCTCGATCTGGAAGCCGACGGTGAAGCACGGATTGAGGCTGGCGATCGGCTCCTGGAAGATCATCGAGATGTCCTTGCCGACGATCTTGCGGCGTTCGGACGGGCTGAGCTTCAGGAGATCGACGCCGTCGAAGGCCATGCGGTCTGCCTTGACGGTTGCCGTGTTGGGCAACAGGCCCATCACCGCGAGCATCGCCACGGACTTGCCGGAACCGGACTCGCCTACAATCGCCAGCACTTCGCGCGGCTCGATCGAGAGGTCGATGCCTTGCACGGCCATGAACGGTCCGGCCGCGGTGTCGAAGGAAACGGTGAGGTTCTTGATCTCGAGCAGAGGCATGCTCACGACCTCTTCAGCTTGGGGTCGAGCGCGTCGCGCAGGCCGTCGCCGATCAGGTTGATGGCGAAGACGGTGATCAGGATGGCGAGGCCCGGGAAGGTCACCACCCACCAGGCGCGCAGGATGAACTCGCGCGCTTCGGCCAGCATGGTTCCCCATTCCGGCGTCGGCGGCTGCGCGCCCATGCCGAGGAAGCCAAGGGCCGCCGCCTCGAGGATGGCGTTGGAGAAGGACAGCGTCGCCTGCACGATCAGCGGCGCGATGCAGTTGGGCAGGATGGTGACCAGCATCAGCCTGAGATGGCTGGCCCCGGCGACCTTGGCCGAGACGACATATTCGCGGGTCTTCTCGGCCATCACGGCGGCGCGGGTGAGCCGGGCGAAATGCGGCTGCAGCACAAAGGCGATGGCGATCATGGCGTTGACGAGGCCAGGGCCGAGAACCGCGACAAGCACCAGGGCCAGCAGCAGCGACGGGAAGGCCAGGATGATGTCCATGATGCGCATGATCAGCGTGTCGACCCAGCCGCGGCAGTAGCCGGCGAGCAGGCCGAGAATGACGCCTGAGATCAGCGCTGACGTGACGACGACGAAGCCGATGGCGAGCGAGAACCGCGAGCCGTAGATCAGCCGCGACAGCATATCGCGGCCGACAGCGTCGGTGCCGAGCAGGAACTGCGCGTTGCCGCCTTCCTGCCAGGCCGGCGGCGTCAGGAAGAAGTCGCGGAACTGATCGTCCGGCGAATGGGGCGCCAGCAGCGGCGCGAAGATGGCGATCAGGATCAGCAGCGCAAAGACGAAGAGCCCGATCACCGCGCCCTTGTTGACGGAGAAGTAATGCCAGAACTCGCCGAACATCTGCAGCCTGGCGTCCTGCGGCTTGACGACGGTCGCGGCTTCGATGGTGGCTGGGCCTTCGTTGCTCATGTCAGTTGGCCCGGATGCGTGGGTTGATGACGGCGTAGAGCACGTCGACGATGAGGTTCACCGACATGACGATCAGCGCGATCAAAAGCAACCCGCCCTGCACGGTGAAATAGTCGCGCTTGGAAATGGCGTCGATCATCCATTTGCCGATGCCGGGCCAGGAGAAGATGCTCTCGGTCAGGATGGCGCCGGTCAAAAGCGTGCCGACCTGCAGGCCGATGGTGGTGACGACCGGGATCAGCGCGTTGCGGAAGGCATGCAGGCCGATGACGCGGCGCGGCGCCAGGCCCTTGGCACGCGCGGTGCGGACATAGTCCTCACCCAGCACTTCGAGCATCGCCGACCGCGTCTGCCTGGCGATGACTGCGAGCGGGATGGTGCCGAGCACGATGGTCGGCAAGATCAGGTGCGACAGCGCCGAACGGAAGGCGCCCTTCTGGCCCGAGATCAGGGAATCGATGGTCATGAAACCGGTCACCGGCTTGAAGAAATAGAGAAGGTCGATGCGGCCGGAAACCGGCGTCCAGTGCAGCGTGCCGGAGAAGACGATGATCAGCAGCAGGCCCCACCAGAAGATCGGCATGGAATAGCCCGCCAGCGCCGTGCCCATCGTCAGCTGATCGAACCAGGAGCCGCGACGGATCGCGGCGAAGATGCCGGCGGCGACACCCAGGATGACGGCAAAGATCATGGCGAAGATGGCGAGTTCGACCGTTGCCGGGAAGCGCACCAGGAAATCCTTCAGCACCGGCGTCTTGGTGGAAAACGAGGTGCCGAAATCACCGCCGAGGATGTTGGTCAGATAGGTCAGATATTGTTGCCAGATCGGCAGGTCGAAACCGAACTGGTGCATGAGCGCCGTGTGGCGTTCGGGCGACAGGCCGCGTTCGCCCGCAAGCACCAGCACCGGATCACCGGGCAGGATGCGCACGAAGCCAAAGGCGAGGATGGTTATCCCGATGAAGGTCGGGATGATGAGGGCGAGCTTGCCGAGGATATAACGCAGCATGGCGGGCGAGTGGGGGCGCCACCAAGTGGCGGCGCCCCCGTATCGCAACCTTATTCGGCGATATCGACGCCGTCGAAGCGATGGATACCGAGCGGATCCATCGCAAAGCCGGTGACGGTCTTCTGCATCGGCATGAACACCTTGGAGTGAGCGAGCGTCGCCCAGGGTGCCTGTTCCTTGAAGATGACCTGTGCCTGTTCATAGAGCTTGGTGCGCTCGGCCTGGTCCGAAACGGTCTTGGCCTTGTTGATGAGCGCATCGAAGTCCTTGTTGCACCATTCCGCGCGGTTGTTCGAACCGACGGAAGCGCAGCTCAGGAGCACGCCGAGGAAGTTGTCCGGATCGCCATTGTCGCCGGTCCAGCCGACGATGACGGCGCCGTCGTGATCGACCGCGGAAGCGCGCTTGAGGTATTCACCCCAATCGTAGCTGACGATCTCGACGGTGACGCCGACCTTGGCGAAGTCCGCCTGGATCAGTTCGGCGGTACGGCGCGCGTTCGGCATATACGGGCGCGACACCGGCATGGCCCAGACGTTCATCTTGAGGTCCTTGACGCCGGCCTCTTCAAGCAGCTTCTTGGCTGCATCCGGATCGTAAGGATCGTCCTTCACTTCCTTGTTGTAGGACCACATGGTCGGCGGGATCGGATTGATCGCCACCTGGCCGGCGCCCTGGAAGACGGCGTCGATGATGGCCTTCTTGTTGATGGCCATGTTGAGCGCCTTGCGGACGCGCACGTCGTCGAACGGCTTCTGCTGGGTGTTGTACATCAGCGCGCCGACATTGAGGCCTTCCTGCTCCTCGACCTTCAGGTTCGGATCGGCCTGCAGGCCGGCGATGTCGGCCGGTGCCGGGTACGACATGATGTTGCATTCGCCGGCCTTGAGCTTCTGCGCGCGCACCGCCGGATCGGTGGTGATGGCGAAGACCAGATCGTCGATCTTCTGCTTGCCGCCCCAATAGTCCGGGTTGGCCTTGTAACGGATGGCGGCGTCGGTCTGGTAGTCAACGAAGATGAACGGACCGGTGCCGATCGGCTTCTGGTTGAACAGCTCAGGCGTCTTGTCGGCCTGCAGCTTGTCGGCATATTCCTTGGAGACGACCGAAGCGAAATCCATGCCCAGCGTTGGAATGAAAGTGATCGCCGGCTCCTTGAGGATGAACTTCACCGTCAGGTCGTCGACCTTCTCGACCTTGGCGATGTTTTCGCCGAACTGGTCATTGTAATACTGGTATGCAATGCCCGGAATGTACTGAAACCAAGGGCCGTTCTTGTCGACCTGGCGTTCGAACGAGAACACCACGTCGTCAGCGTTGAAGTCGCGCGTCGGGGTGAAATAGTCGGTCGCGGCGAACTTGACGCCCTTGCGCAGCTTGAAGACATATTCCTTGCCATCGTCGGAGATCGTCCAGCTCTCGGCCAGGCCCGGCGAGGTCGTCGTCTTGCCGTGATCGAATTCGACAAGGCGGTTGAAGACGGTGCGCGATGACGCGTCGAACGTCTGGCCTGCGGTATACGGCGCCGGATCGAAACCTTCCGGCGAAGCTTCCGCGCAGTAGACCAGAGTTTTCGCATTGGCCACGCCGCCCAGGACGCTTGCAGCCAGCAACGCGGCTGCAAAAGTCAGCTTCTTATTCATTGAGCACTCCCTGATGTTCTTCCAAGCCCCTCTATCAGGCTCGCGAAGCGCGCATATAAGCACCGTTTTCCGGCTTTGGAACACCCCGTTTGCTTACCCCGCGGGAAGCAGGAAAAAAATCCGCTATTTTGCCAGATTGCAGAAAAAATTAGCAGTTTCTTCCATTCACGAGATTATTAACAACCGAATTTTTTTATTGATCGCCAAGCTGACGACATAAATGTTCCCCGCGCTTCCGAGCGGCCGAGGGATGCGCCAGGACACCATTTGGCAGCGCCGGCGGCGGCAAGGACTTTCGACGGAAAATCTTTCGCCGTGTTGCCGCAAGGGCAAGACTTGCACGGTCACCAAGGGAGGCAATACATAGGGTATAACGGCCGCAGCGGAGGGCGCCCTTGTCAATTCAGAGGCGAGGTCAATTCAGGGGCGAGCGCGGCGCGAATGAACAAACTTGTCCAGGGAGGAACGGGTGGCAAAAGCATCAAGGACGACGACGGTGAAAGCGGGAGCCAAGGCGCCGTCGAAAGCAGCCGGTACTGCCAAGCCGAAAGCACCCATTGCCAAAGTCGCCACGCCGAAGGCGGCCGCGGCGCCCGTAAGGGCAAGCACAAAGCCGGCGGTGAAAGCCCCGGCCAAGGCCGCGGCCGGAAAGACGGCGCCGGGGAGTAAAGCGGGTGCGGCAAAGCCTGCTGTCAGGCCGGCGTCGAAGGCTGCGGCGGCGGTGAAGGCCCCACCGGCGGCAAGGCCGGCCGCCGCCACCGCCAACCGATTGCCGAAAGCATTGACGGCGCTGGCCGCCGGCTTGCCGGAAAAGCCGTGGCTCAAGAGCTATCCGAAAAACGTGCAGGCGGAGATCGGCGCCCTGCCCTACAGCTCGATCGGCGATTTCCTCGTCGGCGCCTGCAAGCAGTTTTCCGCGCAGCCGGCCTTCACCTGCATGGACAAGTCCATCAGCTACACCGATGTCGAGCGGCTGTCGGCGGCCTTCGGCGCCTACCTGCAATCGAAGGGCCTGCAGAAAGGCGCGCGCGTCGCGCTGATGATGCCGAACGTGCTGCAATACCCGGTGGCGATGATGGCGATCTTGCGCGCCGGCTATGTCGTGGTGAATATCAATCCGCTCTACACGCCGCGCGAGCTCGAACACCAGTTGAAGGATTCCGGTGCGCAAGCCATCGTCATCCTGGAAAACTTCGCCAACACCTTGCAGGCGGTGATCGCGAGGACGGCGGTCAAGCATGTGGTGGTCGCCGCGATGGGCGACATGCTCGGCGGCCTGAAGGGCACCATCGTCAATTTCGTCGTGCGCCGCGTGAAGAAGATGGTGCCGGCATGGTCCTTGCCCGGCCATGTCAAGTTCAATGCCGCCATGAAGGCCGGCGCCGGCATGGGCTTCAAGCCGGCCAAGGTGGAAGCAGACGATGTCGCCTTCCTGCAATATACGGGCGGCACCACGGGCGTGTCGAAGGGCGCCACACTGCTGCACAGAAACGTGCTCGCCAACGTCGCGCAGAACGCGCAGTGGATGGAGGACGCCTACACGATCAAGCCGAAACCGGCGCACCCCAACTTTATCTGCGCGCTGCCGCTCTATCATATTTTCGCGCTGACCGTGAACGCACTGATGGGCATGCAGCAAGGCGCCCGCAATGTGCTCATTCCCAATCCGCGCGACATTCCCGGCTTCGTCAAGGAACTGCAGAAGTATCCGGTGCACATCTTTCCCGGCCTCAACACGCTGTTCAACGCGCTGCTCAACAATGAGGATTTCCGCAAGCTCGACTTCAAGCCGCTGGTGCTGACGTTGGGCGGCGGCATGGCGGTGCAGAAGGGCGTCGCCGAACGCTGGAAGACGCTGACCGGTTGTTCGGTCACCGAAGGCTACGGCCTCTCGGAAACCTCGCCGGTCGCCACCGCCAACAAGTTCACCGCCGGCGACTTCACCGGCACCATCGGCCTGCCGCTGCCCTCGACCGAGATCGCCATCCGCGACGACGACGGCAACAATTTGCCGCTCGGCGAGGTCGGCGAGGTCTGCATCCGAGGACCGCAGGTGATGGCGGGCTACTGGAACCGGCCCGATGAGACCGCCAAGGTGATGACCAAGGATGGCTACTTCAAATCCGGCGACATGGGCTTCATGGACGAGCGCGGCTACACCAAGATCGTCGACCGCAAGAAGGACATGATCCTGGTTTCGGGCTTCAATGTCTATCCGAACGAGCTCGAGGAAGTCGTGGCCATGCATCCGGGCGTGCTCGAAGTGGCGGCGGTCGGCGTGCCGGACGAGCATTCGGGCGAGGTGCCGAAACTGTTCGTGGTCAAGAAGGATCCGGCGCTGACCGCAGAGACGCTCACCGCCTTCTGCCGCGAGAACCTGACCGGCTACAAGCGGCCCAAATACATAGAATTCAGGACCGAGCTGCCGAAGACGCCGGTCGGCAAGATCCTGCGGCGAGCACTGCGCGAATAGTGGACGGCGATCTTGCCGACAACGATGCTCTGGATCGATGCTCACGCCTCGACCCGGCAACCTTCATCAAGGCGAACATGCGCCTTGTCCCCGTGCCTGCGCTTCCAGAAATCCAGTTTTATACAGCTCACCCCGGCAGCGGATTGAGGCGGCTCGTCGAGCCCGAAGACGATGCGGAAGACGCGCCGGAGCCACAACCGCCCTACTGGGCCTATGCATGGGCCGGCGGCACCGTGCTCGCACGCTATGTCCTTGACCATCCAACAACCGTGGCGGGACGCCGCGTGCTCGACCTTGGTGCCGGCTCCGGCCTTGTCGGCATCGCCGCAGCTAAGGCTGGGGCACGCGAAGTGATCGCCGCCGAGATCGACCGCAACGGCGTTGCCGCTCTTGAGCTCAACGCGGTCGCCAACGGCGTTGCCATCACAATAATAGGCGAAGACATCACCGCCGGCCCGCCGCCGGCAGTTGACCTCGTGCTCGCAGGCGATGTTTTCTACGGGTGCGACGTTGCTTTACGCATCACCCCGTTCCTCGATCGCTGCCTGGCAGCCGGCATCGACGTGCTGGTCGGCGATCCCCGTCGCAACGATCTGCCGCTGTCCCGACTGCGGTTGCTCGCCGAATACCAGGTGCCGGATTTCGGCGACGCGAAGGGTGCTGCGACCAAGCCGAGCGGTGTCTTTTCGTTTGAGGCGGAAGAGCGCTGACGCTGAGATCAATCCCAGTCACTCGGAATGGCCGGGTTCGACCTCGTTCCGGACCTTTGTCAGGTGAGTACGACTGCCAGAAGGCAGCCATACAGAGCTGACATTCGGCGGCGCAAAATTGGGGTATGATCCAAGGCGCGTTATTCGGGCGTCGTAGGGTGGCTCGGCGAGTCGCAAAACGGCGGGATGGCGCGTTGCTGCCATCACCCCGGCAATGTCGATGTTGCGTTGTCTAACGCTCAGTTCTTCAAGGTCCCCGTCTCAAGCTTGGAGTGCCGCATGGTTGGCCCGCAAGAACTCGGCCGCTGTCATCGGCTTGCGGCCCAAGAGTTTCTCGAGACCCCCCGCCGTGCCGCCCCATTCTCCGGCGTTGATGCCTTGCACCCACACAAGCGCGAAGCGGGCGGCCTGCTCGGGCAGACCCGCCGCCACTAAGTGGGCGATGTAATCGTGATCCGAGCCGGAAACAAACGGCACTCGCTTGCCGCTGACATCCGACAGGATCTGTGCGACATCCGCGAAGGACACGGCGGGATCGCCATACAGCGAGTATGTCTTGTATTCATGGCCGTCTTGGCTCAGCACAATGGCATGCGCCTCTGCTAGGTCGTCACGGCTGGCATAGCCCGCCTTGCCCGCACCAGCCGGCACGTGAACCCCGGTCTCCAGGGCGTTTCCGCCGATGTAGAATGGGATGCTCTCGATAAAGGGCGGATGACGGACGAGCGTGTAGGCTAGGCCGGACGCCTTCAGTTTTTCCTCGACGAACAGATCCTGCTCGGTGATATCCGACAAGGTGAAGGCGGATCCTGCTTCGTGGATGATCGGCATATAGACGATGCGCTTAACGCCCGCCTGCCGAGCTGCGCTAATGGCATTTTGGTGCTGGGTATTGCGATCGGTAAAGGCCGTGGCGGATACGAGCATTAGCTTATCAATGCCCTCGAACGCGCGCACCAGTCCGTCATAGTCGAGATAGTCGCCTTGGCGGATCTCAATCCTATCGGCCGCCAGATCGGCCGCCTTGGCGGGATCGCGGGCCAGGCCGACGAGATCGCTGGCGGGCAACCGCTTCAGGAGATGTTGGAGAGTTTTTCGGCCGATATTGCCGGTTGCGCCGGTTACGAGGATCTTGGCCATGGTGATTTCCTTTGGGCTTTTGCACATCGACACCGTCGTCCGATCCAGGTAAGTCAGAACAGACCTGCAAACCAGTACCGACTATTTGGTAAGTGCCAAAATTCGGAGATCGACGTGACCG
>NZ_RZPQ01001210.1:0-1038 GCF_003999135.1 Mesorhizobium sp. M7A.F.Ca.CA.004.06.1.1
TGGCCAGGGCCTGGATGATGCCTTCGGCAGCTTCAGTCTCATAGCCGAGGAACTCGGTGGCGCCCGCCTTCTCGCGCACGGAGAACCAGATGGTCTCGGTCGCCGCGTCGCCGGAGCCTGCCCAATGCTTTCGCGCCTCGGCCTTCTGCTGCTCCATCGCATTGGTGAAGCCGGCAAGATCGACCGAGATGCTGCGCTGGCGCAGCGCGTCCTGCGTCAGATCAAGTGGGAAGCCGTAAGTGTCGTAGAGCTTGAAGGCCGTTTCGCCGTCCAGCATGTCGCCGGCATGCAGCGTCTCCGTCGCCTCGGAGAGCAGGCCGAGGCCGCGCACCAGCGTCTTGCGAAACCTGGTCTCCTCGAGCTTCAGCGTCTCGGTGATCAACTGTTCGCCGCGCAGCAGCTCCGGATAGGCCTGGCCCATTTCGCGCACCAGCGCCGGCACCAGCTTCCACATCAGCGGTTCGTTGGCACCCAGCAGCTGCGCATGGCGCATGGCGCGGCGCATGATGCGGCGCAGGACATAGCCCCGGCCTTCGTTCGAAGGCAGCACGCCGTCCGCCACCAGGAAGGAGGACGAACGCAGATGATCGGCAATGACCCGGTAGGACGCGACCGTCTCCTTGTCGGGACCATGCCCGATCGCGGACGAGGCCGCGTCGATCAGGTGACGGAACAGATCGGTCTCGAAGACGCTTTCCACCCCTTGCAGGATGGACGCCATCCGCTCCAGGCCCATGCCGGTGTCGATCGAGGGGCGCGGCAGGTCGATGCGCTCCTCCTTCGTCACCTGTTCATACTGCATGAACACCAGGTTCCAGAATTCGAGGAAACGGTCGCCATCCTCCTCCGGGCTGCCGGGAGGGCCGCCCCAGATGTGTTCGCCGCGGTCGATGAAGATTTCAGAGCACGGCCCGCACGGTCCGGTGTCGCCCATCGCCCAGAAATTGTCCGAGGTCGCGATGCGAATGATGCGGTCGTCGGAAAAACCGGCGATCTTCTTCCAGAAGCCGGCCGCCTCGTCATCCGTGTGATAGCTGT
>NZ_RZPQ01001211.1:0-1037 GCF_003999135.1 Mesorhizobium sp. M7A.F.Ca.CA.004.06.1.1
GTCTGCACGCGGCCAGGATGGCGGCCGGCCTTGGCGCCGACGTCACCATCATCGACCGCTCGATCCCGCGCCTGCGCCAGCTCGACGACCTCTTCGCCGGCCGCGTCCACACCCGTTACTCGACTGTCGAGGCGCTGGAAGAAGAGTGTTTTTCGGCAGACATCGTCGTCGGCGCGGTGCTGATCCCGGGTGCCGCGGCGCCAAAACTGGTTTCGCGCGAAATGCTGTCGGGCATGAAGAAAGGCTCGGTGCTGGTCGACGTCGCCATCGACCAGGGCGGCTGCTTCGAGACCTCGCACGCCACCACTCATGCCGAGCCGACCTATGAGGTCGACGGCGTCATCCACTATTGCGTCGCCAACATGCCCGGTGCCGTGCCGGTCACTTCGGCCCACGCGCTCAACAACGCGACGCTGCACTATGGCCTGCAGCTTGCCGACAAGGGCCTGAAGGCGCTGGTCGACGATCATCACCTGCGCAACGGCCTCAATGTCCACAAGGGCAAGATCACCAACCGGGCAGTCGCCGAGGCGCTCGGCTACGAACTGGTCGAGCCGAAAGCCGTTCTCGCCGCCTGATTTTCGCGAGAACAGCTCCTTTCAATCCAGCCCGCCGGTTCCAAGCCGGCGGGTTTTTTCTTGCGAGCCTGTTTTTCAGGCAAAGCATGGCGTCGAAAGATGTGACGCAACGGCACTTTGCTCATCATTGTTGCATATTTGTCATTCCCGTACCGACCGACTCCCTGCTAGAGACATTCTGGGTTTACTCATTGGGGTACGGGCATATGTTCATTCGCACATCCGCGAAATCTTTTCTTCTTGGTGCTGTTTCTGCTGTGGCTTTGATGTCTGCTGCTCATGCAGCAGATGTCGTCCAGCCGGTAGAAGAAGCTGCCGGCTTTAACTGGAGCGGCCTCTACGTTGGTTTTGGCGTCGGTGCCGGTGCCAACGTACACGAGCTCGGCAGCGATTTTATTCCAATCTCGCTGAACGGCATTGGTGGCGAAGGCGGCTATGGTGAGCTGCCGGTGGGCTATG
>NZ_RZPQ01001212.1:0-1032 GCF_003999135.1 Mesorhizobium sp. M7A.F.Ca.CA.004.06.1.1
CGCCGATGCTCGGTCATGACGGACGGCTGAAGGGCGACCTCACCGTCTTCAACTGGGGCGGCGGCAGCTATTGGCTGATGGGCTCCTACTATCTCCGGGAATTCCACATGCGCTGGTTCGAGAGCCATGCGGCTGAAGGCGTCACCGTCGGCGACCTCTCCGACACGATGAGCGGCTTCCTGCTGACCGGGCCGAACGCGCGCAAAATACTGGAGCGAACGACGCATCAGGATGTGTCCGGCGCAGCGCTGCCGTTCATGGCCTGCGGCACATTCGACATCGGCATGGTGCAGGCACGTGTGGCGCGGCTGTCTATATCAGGCGAGCTCGGCTTCGAAATCAGTTGCCCCGTGACCATGCATGCCACTCTGCGCGACACGCTGCTGGGCGCTGGCGAGGATTTGGGCCTTGCCGAAATCGGCTACTATGCACTCAATGCGCTGCGGCTGGAGAAGAGCTTCGGCATCTGGTCGCGCGAATTCACGCAAGGCTATACGCCGGGCCAGACCGGTCTCGACCGCTTCATCGCTTTCGGCAAGAGCGACTTCATCGGCCGCGAAGCAGCGTCGAAACAGCGGGAGGCCGGCAGCGGCCAATGCCTGGTGACGCTGGAAATCGATGCGCTCGACGCCGATGCCAGCGGCTTCGAGCCGGTCTGGCATCAGGGCCGGCGTGTCGGCTTCGTCACCTCGGGCGGTTACGGTTATACGATCGGCAAGAGCCTGGCGCTGGCGCTGGTCGACCGCGATTTCGCGGGCGAGGGCACCGCGCTCTCCGTGCATGTCGTGGGGGAGGAACGGCCGGCGCATGTCGTCGCGGCCTCGCCCTATGATCCCCTGGGCAAGGCAATGCGGCAATGAGGAGGATTTCCGATGGTCGATGACGCGGCACGGGACGGCAGGCGCGAGCGCCGGCGTGGACGCACGGGCGAGGCCGGCAGCGAAAGCAGCCGCCGTCCCAATTACCATTCGCTGAAGAACCCGGTCCTGCCACAGCCGATCTTTTCTGATGATCAGGTGGCCGCGATTCACG
>NZ_RZPQ01001213.1:0-1031 GCF_003999135.1 Mesorhizobium sp. M7A.F.Ca.CA.004.06.1.1
GACATGAACTATGCCTGGCCGACGGCGCAGATCGCGGTGATGGGTGCCAGGGGGGCGGTCGAGATCATTTATCGCAAGGACATCGGTGACATCGAAAAGATCGCAGCCCACACAAAGGCTTACGAGGATCGCTTCCTGTCGCCCTTCGTCGCCGCCGAGCGCGGCTATGTCGATGAGGTGATCATGCCGCACTCGACCCGCCGCCGCATCGCGCGCGCGCTGCGCATGCTGCGCAACAAGGACATGCAGAACCCCTGGAAGAAGCACGACAACATCCCGCTGTGAGGCGTGGCTGGGCATCTATCCGAGGTAACCGTCGGGCAGCTCACTCCTCTTCCGCCGCGCCAAATCCCGCCCCCATGGTGGCGCGGACAGGGCTGCCCCATGGCGTCGCGTGATTGTCGATACGCATCTGGAAGATAAAGTAAGTCGGCGAGCAGAAGCCGATGCCTTTCACCTTGCCGATGCCCGGCGTGTCAGGCGGCAGTGACTGGCACATATAGTCCTCGCGGCAGAAATGATCGGCCGAACAGGCCGGCCGGTTGCCGCGATTGACGGCGCCGCCAAGACATTGGTCGAAATTGTTGGTGGCCACGCAGATATCGAATTTCTTGCCGCCGACCAGCCCGCAAATCTCGTTCGGCATCGGCTTGCCGGCTTTGAAGGCCGCGAAGTCGCGGTCCTTGTCGTCGCAGCCGCGATAAGCGATCCCGCCCGGCACGCCGATCTTCGGCGGCCGGCAGGTATAGGCGGTGCGCGAGACATCCGGGGCGAAGGCCGCGAACTGGCCCGATCTGCTGTAGCGGTCGTTGAAAGGCTGCACCGCGTTGCTGGCGATCGAGCCGGTCAGGCAGGGGTGGCCGGAAAACATTTTTTCGCTGTCCTTGGGCAGCAGGCATTGCGCCAGTTTCGTGTGCACGCCTGAAGCGGTGGCCAGCGGCGTGCAGACGGTGCCGCCGTCGCATTGCCAGGTCGCGCCGAACCGCGCGGCATCTTCCGGCATCAGGCAAGGCATGGCCATCTCCGCCGGC
>NZ_RZPQ01001214.1:0-1028 GCF_003999135.1 Mesorhizobium sp. M7A.F.Ca.CA.004.06.1.1
ACCGCATCGTGCCGCGCGTCCTCGGCCAGGCGCATCGTGCGTTGTCGTCGGCCGAGCGGATGTGCATCGTCGGGCGGGATGTAGACCGGATTGTCCGATATAGAGGCCAGCGACACATTGGCCGCCCGCTCGGCCGACGACAACGCACGATGCGCCTGGCCGAGGACGCGCGGCACGATGCGGTAGCTGACCGGCGCCTGATAGTTGCGCCGCCCGTCGCCGGCGCCAACCAGAAATTCCCGCAAACCCTGCAGGGCCGCGGCCTCATGCTCATCGCCCCAGAGCGTGTCGAGGGCGGCGTCATAGTGTTCGAGGGGGGCACGAAACGCCTCGATCGACAGCGCGAACACCTGGTGCGCCATGCGGATCCGGCGGCGCGCCGCGAGCGCTGCGTCTGCCACCAGAGCGGCAGCGCAAGGCGAGCCGTTGATGAGCGAACCCCGTTCCTTGACCTCGAGGTCGAAACGCGTCGAAAGTTCTGCAAACAAGGGGTAGAGCGCCAGGATCTCACCGGCGCCGCCCTGGCCGGAGGCCGGCACGACAGGCATCGGCTCCCCGTCGAGCATTGCGGCCACGGCTAGCGCGATGCGCGGCGTTGTGGCGGCGTTGCCCTCGATGAAATTCGTCAGACGGGCAAGCACGATCGCCCTGACCACGCGATCCGGCAAGGGATCGCCGAACGAGGTGGCGGCGGCAAACGCCTTGATGCGCGCATGGCGATCACGCTCGTCAGGTTCGAGCTTTCGGCTTGCCAATTCCCCCATGGCGGTTGTGACGCCATAGATGACCGGTGGCGGATCGGATTCGATCAGCCTGAGAAACGAGGCGCGGCATTCGGCGATGCGCTGCAAGGCCTTCTCGCCGATCGCCACCGTGTCCTTCTTCCAGGCGACGCGGAAAACAGTGTCGAGGTTGATGTCGTCACGCTTCGACAGGCTAACTGGCATGCTTCACACCACTGGAAATAAGGGACTTAGTAGAGTGGTTCCTCGAATAGCGTCTTGTCGCCGTCGACCAGCGCCTTGATC
>NZ_RZPQ01001215.1:0-1025 GCF_003999135.1 Mesorhizobium sp. M7A.F.Ca.CA.004.06.1.1
GCCGGCCGGGCCGGTCTGCTTGGTCACCAGTGTGTTGCCCAGCATCTCGTTGGCGTTGGCGACGACGTCGGCCACCGATTTCGCCAGCCGCACGCCGCCCTTGGCGTCCGGGCCGAGTTCGGTGAATTTGCCCTTGCCGCGGCCGCCGGCATGGATCTGGCTCTTCACCACATAAAGCGGGCCCGGCAGCGCCTTGGCGGCGGCTTCCGCTTCGCTCGCCTTGAACACCGGCACGCCTTCGGCCACGGGCGCGCCAAAGCTCTTCAGCAGCGCCTTGCCCTGATACTCATGGATGTTCATCTGGAAGGTCTCCGGATCGACTGGGGGTTCACTTGCTGGAGATTCATTTGGAGGCGAGTTGCGGCGCGATCTTGACGCAGGCCTCGGTCAGACCCTGCACCGTCGCCACCGAGGAGTCGAACATCTTCTGCTCGCTCTTGTTGAGCTCGATCTCGATGATACGCTCGACGCCGCCGGCGCCGATCACCACGGGAACGCCGACATAGGTGTTCTTGACGCCATACTGGCCGGAGAGATACGCCGCGCAGGGCAGCACGCGCTTCTTGTCCTTGAGATAGGCTTCGGCCATCGAGATCGCCGAAGCGGCCGGCGCGTAATAGGCCGAACCGGTCTTGAGCAGGCCGACGATCTCGGCGCCGCCGTCGCGGGTGCGCTGCACGATCTGGTCGAGCTTTTCCTTCGAGGTCCAGCCCATCTTGATGAGATCGGGCAGCGGAATGCCCGATACCGTCGAATAGCGGATCATCGGCACCATGGAATCGCCGTGGCCGCCGAGCACGAACGCGGTGACGTCCTCGACCGAGACCTTGAATTCCTCCGCCAGGAAATAGCGGAAGCGCGCGCTGTCGAGCACGCCGGCCATGCCGACGACATGGCTGTTGGGCAGTCCTGAGAACTTCTGCAGCGCCCAGACCATGGCGTCGAGCGGGTTTGTGATGCAGATGACGAAGGCCTTCGGCGCATACTTCTTCAGCCCGGCGCCCACCTGTTCCATGACCTTGAGA
>NZ_RZPQ01001216.1:0-1025 GCF_003999135.1 Mesorhizobium sp. M7A.F.Ca.CA.004.06.1.1
GCTCGAGGCCGGCATTGTTGATGAGCACGTCGATCCGGGAGATCGGTCCGAGGGCCGCGCCGACCGCCTCGCGGTCGGCGATGTCGGCCTCCGTGCCTGTGGCGCCCAAGTCGTGGGCCCGTTCGTGCACGGCCGCGTCGTTGGCAATGAGGTGCAGGCTGGCGCCGGCCTGGGCGAAGCCCTTGGCGATGCCGAGCCCGATGCCTCGGCTCGCTCCGGTGATCACGACCGTCTTTCCGGAAAAGGAGAGGCTCATACGACCACTCCGGTTTCGTTGCGGATCAGATGCAGGACCTTGTTGCGCAGCTCGAAGAATTTCTGGGTTTCGCGAATCTCCAGCGGCCGGTCCGGGCCAAGCTCTGCCGCCACGTCGATATCGGCGACGATCGAGGCTGGACGGCGTGAGAACAGGATGATCCGGTCGGCGAGAAATACGGCTTCTTCGACGTCGTGGGTGACGAAGATGATGGTCTTTTCCTCGCGGATCTGGATCTGCCGCAGCTCGACCTGAAGCCGCTCGCGCGTCAGCGCGTCGAGGGCGCCGAAAGGCTCGTCCATCAACAGCACGTCTGAGCCTGCGGCGAGCGTGCGGGCTATGGCCACGCGCTGGCGCATGCCTCCCGAGATCCGGTTTGGATAGGAGTCGGCAAAGTCGGCGAGCCCGAACAGCTTGAGATAGTGGCTGATACGCTCGGCTCTTTCGGTGGCACCGAGGTCCTTCCTGTAGCGCATGCCGAAGGCGATGTTGTTTTTGACCGTCAACCAGGGAAACGACGAATAGGACTGGAACACCATGCCGCGCCGACGGTCCGGCCTGACGACCTTTTCCCCGCCAAGCAGGATCGAGCCCGAACTCGGTTCGTCGAGGCCGCCGACCATGCGCATCAAGGTGGTCTTGCCGCAGCCCGATGGGCCGAGAAAGACGACCAGCGAATTGCGCTCGAGGCCAAGGCTGGTGTTTCGCACGACATCGACGGGGCCGAAGGACTTGGCCGTGTCGATGAATTGAACATATCCGGTCATGT
>NZ_RZPQ01001217.1:0-1024 GCF_003999135.1 Mesorhizobium sp. M7A.F.Ca.CA.004.06.1.1
GTCAATACGCTTCATCGAATGCTGCGCTGCGGCATTTCAGTCCCGAAAGCGGTTGATTGGAAGGATTTGCCGATTGAGCAAACGATGTGATTGGGATAGACCCGGCATTGAACCCTACCGTAGCCGCACTATTTCAGGCAGACGGACAGGAAATGGTCTGATACCGCCCTGTCCGGAACCCCAGAGAAAAATCCAGATGAAAAATCGCCGCCGCATTTATGAAGGCAAGGCCAAGATACTCTATGAGGGACCCGAACCGGGCACGCTTATCCAGTTCTTCAAGGATGACGCCACCGCGTTCAACAAGAAGAAGCACGAGGTCATCGACGGCAAGGGCGTCCTCAACAACCGCATTTCCGAGTACATCTTCAACCATTTGAACCGCATGGGCATTCCGACCCATTTCATCCGCCGGCTGAACATGCGCGAGCAGCTGATCAAGGAAGTCGAGATTATTCCGCTCGAAGTGGTGGTGCGCAATGTCGCCGCCGGTTCGCTGTCCAAGCGGCTCGGCATCGAGGAAGGCACCGTTCTGCCGCGCTCGATCATCGAATTCTATTACAAGGCCGACGCGCTCGACGATCCGATGGTGTCGGAAGAGCACATCACCGCGTTCGGCTGGGCGAGCCCGCAGGAGATCGACGACGTCATGGCGCTGGCCATCCGCGTCAACGACTTCCTCTCCGGCCTGTTCATGGGCGTCGGCATCCAGCTCGTCGACTTCAAGATCGAATGCGGCCGGCTGTTCGAAGGCGACATGATGCGCATTGTCGTCGCCGACGAGATCTCGCCGGATTCCTGCCGCCTGTGGGACGTGGCGACGCAGGACAAGCTCGACAAGGACCGTTTCCGCCGCGACATGGGCGGCCTCGTCGAGGCTTACCAGGAAGTTGCCCGCCGCCTCGGCATCATGAACGAGAACGAACCGCCGCGCCCAACCGGCCCGGTGCTTGTCGCCTCGACCGACGGGCTCAAAGGCAAGCCGCACTGATCGCGGCTTGCCTCCCGATACTCAGAACAGGAG
>NZ_RZPQ01001218.1:0-1023 GCF_003999135.1 Mesorhizobium sp. M7A.F.Ca.CA.004.06.1.1
ACCTTGCCTCTGTGAACCTGTAGCGTCACCTCGCGTATTCCGAGCTCTGCCGCCGCCTGTTTGTTCATTAGCCCGCTGACCACGAGCGGAAATACCTCCCGCTCTCGAGGTGTAAGTTCAGCAAAGCGGCGTCGGAGAACGCCCAATTCGTCCTGCTTCGAACGGCGCTCCCGATCTCTCTCAATGCCAGCTTTGATAGCTATGAGCAGATCCGACTCCTGGAAGGGCTTCGTGAGGAAATCAACGGCACCCCGTTTCATCGCCCTGACCGTCGAAGGGATATCCCCATGGCCCGTAATAAACACAACTGGCGGATGATCGCCGCTGGCGATCTGTTCGTGAAACTCAAGCCCGCTTACGCCGGGGAGCTCCACGTCAAGCACGATACAGCTTGGTAAGTCGGGCCGACGGTATTCGAGGTACTCGCTTACCGAGCCCACTGCGACACACCGGAGGCCCGCCGATGCGAGGAAGTCACTGATCGACTCCCGAACATGGACATCGTCGTCCACGAGAAAGATGACCTGGTCGGAACCTTCCACGCCGATTTCTCCGTTCCCTGCCATAAACCAGCGGCAAGCCCGCCCCTTTCGCTAGACTAGCAGACATGGGAGGCATGAGATGTAATAGAAAACAATAATTGCGGGCCTTCTTCAGAGTGCCCCGCTATCCCTCGATTGCGGTGAATGATGATCAAATCACCGCAGGTCGGTTGTCTCTATGCCGCGAGACAGGATTTTCAGCGCGTTCGGAGTTGCGGCAATTGTCAAGTCGTGCCTTGTCGCGCGATAGTGAGGCGTTCGTCGCATTTGACTCTCGCTAAACGTTCAGGATTTGGACCGAGTGCGGCATGCGCAGCAGTCCGCGTTGTTCACGATCGTCGCACTGCCGAACATGGAGTCGCATGATCAACCATGTCGACTGTCATGCGGACGATACGGCCGCCGATCTTCGACATGTTTCGACGAACTAATCGGCGCGGCGCGGCGTAACGACCACTGCGTGGCCTGCTGACCTCAAAGG
>NZ_RZPQ01001219.1:0-1023 GCF_003999135.1 Mesorhizobium sp. M7A.F.Ca.CA.004.06.1.1
GTTTTATAGATAATTTGCGGCAGGGCAGCTTGTCGAGACAATTGCAGTCGAAATCGCGAGGCGCCAGAAGCAAGACTCAAGGCTGTGAGACGAAACCGTCGAGCGCAGGCATCGCCACGGTGACCAGGTCATGCAGCCGCTTCTTCGGCACCCCGTCGCGCGCCTGCACTGAGAGGCCAAACAACAGCGTGGTGTAGTAGTCGCCAAGCGCTTCCGGATCGGTATCCGGCTTGAGGTCGCCGTCGCGAACACCCTTTCTCAGGCGCTCCACAATCAATGCATTGCGCGCCAGTCGGCGCTCGGCCAGCCAATGCAGCACGCCGTCATTTTCGGTAGCGCAGTTGGTGGCGGCCGAGACAACCATGCAGCCCTTCGGCAGATCCGGCCTTGTGTAGATATCGATCGCATCGCGCAGCAGCCGCTCGACAAACCGCCGAGCGGTTGGTTCTTCGGCAAGGGCACCGGTGGCGAAGCTTCCTTCGCTGGTTTCGTAGAGAACAACGGCTTCGCGAAACAGATCCTCCTTCGAGCCAAAGGCGGCATAGATGCGCGCCGAGGCCAGGCCAAGCATGGAGACGAGGTCGGCCATCGAGGTGCCCTCGTAGCCGCGCATCCAGAAGGCATCGCGCGCTTTCTGCAGAGCCTGGGCTCTGTCGAACTCCCTTGGCCGTCCCGCCATCGCAACCTCCATTTCTTTATCGATCCACAAATAATCCGCTTGACTCAAGATTGCAAATTCAATTCTTTGTCGATCGATAAAGAATCGAAAGGAGACTGGCATGAGTTCACTCGATCAAGGGCTGCCATTCGGCGCCACTGCGACACAGGGAGGGATTGGCGCGAAGCGCGGCGCCACGCTGGCATTGCTCGCCTTCGCCCAGCTTATCATCGCTCTCGACATCAACATCGTCTTCGTGGCGCTGCCCGAAATCGGGGCTGGGCTGGGCTTTTCCGGCCAGACCTTGCAATGGGTGGTGAGCGCCTACACCGTGTTTACCGGCGGTTTTTTGCTGTTCGGCGGCC
>NZ_RZPQ01000121.1:0-10749 GCF_003999135.1 Mesorhizobium sp. M7A.F.Ca.CA.004.06.1.1
TGATTGGGAAACGCAATGGTCTTACCCGCTGGGAGTAGGCGGAACGGCTTAGGCCTGAAGGTTGTTGTCTCTGCAAACGCGGAGAGAAACAGTGGAAAAAAGTGTCGGTCAGGCGCGATGGTTGCTCGCACCGATTTTGGCAACAGCCATCACTTTCCTGGTGATGGGGATAGTCCTTGGCTGACATGACGTGGATCGGCGCGGCTACGTCCCTTCCTGCGCTGATAGGACCCGTGAGCCGCTTTCGGCGGCTGGCGGGTCCTGTATTTCACCGTGCGCTGGGCTGCTCATTCGGCAGCGAGCGCTTTCTAGCTCATGCACCTTGGGAGGTTTATTATGGATCGGCGATCCTTCTTGACCGCAATGTTTGGTGTTGCCGGGGCAGCGGCCCTTGCAAGCGCTGTCCGCCCAATCGAGGCAATGGCGGGTGTTCCAGGAGCCGGACACGGCATCCTCGACGAACTTGAGACGCCACAAACAGAGGCCTTTGACGAAGATTCACAGGCAGAAGTGCAGCAGGTCTACCATCGGGACTGGCACCACCGTCCTCACCGCCGCCGCCGGCGAGGCTGGAGACGGGTTTGCCGCAGTTACTGGCGGCATGGTCGCCGTCGCGTCCGGTGCTACCGCCGGCGTGGTCCTTCGGTCGTCCTTCGATTTTAACTAGTTTTCCGCCTTGGCCCGTTCCGGCTCACGCGCCGAGAACGGGCCGGTTGGGATCTTTTTGGTGAACGGTAACAATGACATTGGTCCAGAGATTGAATGCGAGTGGCAGCGCAAACCAACCGGGAAATGACAACGACCATGCCGCGGGGTTTGCGGACGCCGTCTCGTTGCCGGACGAGGAAAACATTGCCGACCTTGTCAGGCGAACGGAGCGCATGGCCATTTTGGTGGTTCTAGGAATGGGCGGCTGGTTGATGTTAGTGCCCGCTATTTACCTTGTACTGACCCACGGGATATGAACGACTTTCGGTGTCGCGGTAGCTGACTGCAGCATGTCAGCGGAAGCTAACGCAACATCCATGCGCGTCCAAAGTTGGATTGCGGGAGCATCGCATCGCGGCTTCCGCACCCCGTTTCCTGTATCGGCAATATGGGGACGGGCTGTTTTGCTGGCGCGAGGCACAAGTGTCTGGAACCACCTATTATAGTGGTCCACGTCCGGCATGCTGGGAAGGCGCTCTCATCCAACCAGCCGCGCATACTCGGCCTCCGGTTTGCCGTAGGTGCCGTTTGCGCAAGCCGCAAGGCCGCTGCGGTCCCTGATATGCACTTCGCCTCGTCGAGAATAGATGAAACCGCGCCCTTCCAGCACTTGCAGTCCAACGGTAACCCCTGGGCGTCTTGCTCCAAGCATGACGGCGAGAAACTCGTGGGTGATCGCAAGGCGTTCGCCGTGGACCCGATCGTCACACATTAGAAGCCAGCGCGCCAACCGCTCTTCAAGGTTTGATTTTGCGTTGATCAGGGCCGTATAGCTGGTCTGGATGTGGAAGTAGTGGACATAGCGCAACAGGAACAGGCGCAACGTTGGGCTGTTCGCAAGAGCCTCCTTGAAGGGCTCGGCTCCGATCCTGAAAGCGCTGCCGGGCGACTGAATGTAACATTGATGCGCCGCATAGTCAGCGCCCATCACGAGCGCGGCACCGGTCATTCCCTCAAAGCCGACAAGACCTACCTCGGCCTCCTTACCTGAAGCCGCCGCGACCACAGAGGCAATGCCGTCTTCCAGGAAGTAAACCGTCTCGATCTCCGAATCGGCTTTCTCCAAGGTCATTTTCAGCTCGAGGTCACACAGTTCAAGGTGTGGCTGCAATAGCCCCAGGTCACCAGGGTTAAGCCGACGCAACAATTGGTTTTTATAGGAAGCGTTCTCTGGATTGGTCATAGCTCAATCCCGCTTGGGGCAAGAGCTTTCCAATCTCCCTGCCGTCTGCGCCCGTAAACACGTGCAGACGATTTGGAGAAGATACGCCCTCTGGCGCGCGATTGACAGTGAAATGCGACCTGATGCACGGCGTCCCCCCAGCCGCCGAATTACAAAACAGGGGTGTACAAAGTTAAAGGGTTGGAATCGTACAGAACTCTGCTTCGTACGAATCCGACAATTTCGTGATCGCGGCCAACGCCGGCATGATGTGCATGGTTATCGATGTCGAGGTAGAGCGACGAGAAGGCGACTGGCAGGACCGACTGGCAAGGCGAAGGCTGTGCTCCATAACGGGTCAAACAATTTGGCATCTAAATTGCTTTGACGGGTATGGGGTGGGCGAGAGCCCGTCGCTTCGCAAATGGAGCGGCGGGTCTACTCTACCTGCGACTGTCGAATGGCCACAGCAGCAGGATGTACCCGCTTTTCAGCAGAAGCTAACGGAACATCCGTGCGCGTCCAAAGTTGGATTGCAGGAAGCACCGCATGCCGGCTTCCGCAGCCCGTTTCGTGTCACCGGCAATGTGGGCGGAACGGGCTGTTTTGCGTCGGTACGCGATTTATCCAAGCGGTGACTACTTGTGGGTAATCCAGTCCAACAAGCCTGCGTCAACCTGCTCGCACCCGACATATTCGCGGACCAAGCTTTCAGCCAGGTGGCGCCATTCACACGCGGGAACGCTTGTTTCCCTTACCAGGTTTCGAAATGCAGAGCGGAGAATGTCGGCATCGAAGGCCGAGACGGCAACAGGATCTGGATCCGGATCTTCCCAACCTCGGGCCAGGTCATCGCGGTGACGTTGGCGAAGGCCCTTGAGCAGTTCGCGCGAGGCCTCGATTGCGCGTCGGGAGTGGTCCATACCGCGGCGAAATGAAGGCGGTTCCGGCCAGGGAATGGTGCCGCAACCGAAAGCTGGTTTCTATAGCCGCGCGTGCGATTTCTATATGCGTTTCAACCATCGCGGCCTCCCTTCCTGCGAAGGGATTTATTTACTCTCTTTTCGCGCGTGACCCAAGAAGGATTCAACGTACGGTTTGATACGCAAGGGCGGCGTGCAGAGGGCTGCGGATCGTGGCCGTCTCTAACGAGCATTCGGGCGTGAGCAAGCTGTTCGAGCAAGACCAGCATTTGCTGCTCGCTCATAGGCAAGGTCGGCACGCAAGATTCTCGCCAATACAATCTCGTCAAGCGCGCTGACCGCAGTTTTGAATCAGGGTCTAATGTGGCGGAAATACAACGGCACATATCGGCGCGCTCTGCTACGAGAGGGTGGGTTACAGGGGATCACCTATGAAGAAGCTGCTTCTTGGTTTGTCGTTGTCTCTGCTGGCTTCGTCGGCGTTCGCTGCCGATGCCATGGTCGAAGAAGTCGCCCCGGTTTTTAGCTGGACAGGTGGGTATATCGGTCTTCAGGCAGGCTACGCTCGGGGTGAGGGGAATATACGGCAGGCCAGCGGCCCGGGCTTCATTGAGACAGATCCTGACGGGTTCCTTGGAGGTGTCTACGCCGGTTACAACTACCAGATGCCGAACAATATCGTCATTGGTGCGGAACTGGACGTCGTATATGCGAATGTTGATGACAGCGGCCAAATATTCGCCGCTCCCGGTCTCCCATTTCCGGGCGGCATCGGGACCGAGGAACTTAAGTGGAGTGGGGCGGCAAGACTTCGATTGGGATATGCCGTTGATCGCTTGCTTCCCTATGTCGCGGGTGGCGTTGCATTTGGCGACATCGACACAAGCAGTAATACCGTCTCAGGTTCTTTCGGAGACACATTTACTGGATGGACGATAGGCGCGGGCTTGGACTACGCCATGACCGACAATCTTCTGCTGCGCGCCGAGTATCGCTATACTGATTTCGGCACTGAATCATTGCCGACTGGTAATGTCGATCTGAAGATCAATGAGGTTCGCTTCGGCATCGCCTACAAATTCTAGTCCACTGGAGCCCATAGAGAGAGCCTGCCGCCAAACCGCGACGGGCTTTTTTCTTTGCGCGACAACAGAGAAATATCTCGGCAATGCGTCGTCGCATCCCTGGGACGGCGTCTCCCGCCTGGTTCCTGTCTTAGTGGTGGCTTTGGGCGTGACCGCTTTACATGCCTTGAGGAAAGTAGGAATATTATCCTCGGGTGGGGCGACTCTTAAAAGGTGTCGCAATGGCTCGGTCAAAACCTTCAAAGCGATTATCGCTGGCTGAAATCGAGCGCTTTCTCGTGGCGGCGGAAGCGCTGCACCTGAGCATCATCAAGCCGTTCATATCGCCGCATTGCGACCACTACAGACAGACGCGCGTCTTGCATGAGGTGCTGTTAAGGGCGGTGCGGGAAGTCACCGGGAAGGATGCTACGTTCATCCGGTGGAATTTGACCGGGCCAGCACAACAAGGGCCGGAGCGCCCGGCAGAAGAGCCCCCATAGCATTGTCCGGGACGGACGAGGGGCCTGAGCCGCGAACTATTTGCGATCCAGGCCCCTGGCCGTCGGGTTCGTGGCGACATTGCGCCCGCGGAATGCCATTCACAAGCTGGACCTTGGTCTTGCCATTCCTGTGGAGAGCGTCAACCTCAGAAGCTGAACAGTTGGAACTCCATCGCGATCCGACGCGGAAATCGTGCGTCTGAAGCGGGTGTTCGAGCGTGCATCCGCCGCCGCAACATTCAAGCGACTTCTTGCCGAAGAAGGAGAAGTCGTATTCGCCTCGCAAGAACACGTGTGTGTGAGAGCGACGTCGATGCCTGCTCCAACAATACCATCGACCAAAGTTGCATCCCGCTCGGCGTTTCCACCTGGATAGAACGTCTTCAGCTTTGCGGCGGTTACACCACCGTGACAAACGGCATGTTGCTGGTGCCCCCGGACGGCGCTAAATGCCAAATCCCACTGAGGCGTTCCACCCGAACTAACCGTTAAAAATCAAGGGGGTAGAAGGGGCTCTTCCCCCGAAGCGGTTAAGCTCGGTGTACCTCTTTGTGCCCGAGCGGTGTACCTTCTGTCAAGGCAGATACAAACTCCGCGTTGGCCATCTTTCTGGTAGTCTGTCGCATGGACGATACCGAAGCACTGCCCCCCAAGATGCAACTCAATATCGACTTCAACAAGCTGAAGGCGGTGGCCGAAGTCGGAGTGCGGAGGGCGTCTGTTTTCATGGGGGTCGGTACGAACGCTATAGCGGTAGATCCTCCTATCTCGCATATCCTCTCTGACAACGTGCAGTTCCATTTCGTCCCACCAGACCCATCAGATGAAATGAAGCGACACTACCTTGAGGAGTTCGAAAGCTGGACCATCGGCAACTGTCTAAGGGATTTGGCAGACAGTTTTTCTATGTTCCTGACGGAGGCATTTTTCATACACCTCCTCCTTCAAACGATGACCTATTCCGAAAGCGAAGACCTGAAGGCGAAACGGAAGTTCGAGAAGCTCAACGTAGGCGCGCAGTACAGTTGGCTAGCGCTGGACCTGCAACTCAGGCCTGATCTTGGGGAAATGTTCGAGACCTTTCGGCTCGCTCGAAACTGCCTCTCACATCGGATGGGCAATGTGACTTTGGAGGATGCTCCAAGCGGCGAACTTCGCATTCGGTGGTGCTTGTTTGGCGCTTCTGTAGTTGGCGAGGACGGTCAGAGCGTCTTGATGGACAACGCCACGATAGGGACGGATCAGTCGTTCGTGGCGCGAGGTGGGCCGATTATGCTCGGGATGCACTGGAAAGAGCGTGCATTTCCGGTCGGCACCGCCATACGCCTGTCCAGACATGATCTCAGCGAAATGTGTATGGGCGTCACCTTGGTCGCAGAACACGTCGTGCAGAAGCTCATTGAGTACACCAGAGCGAAAGGGGTCCCGGTGAACGTGCTGGACCCCATTGACCGCGCGGAAGAACCGTTCGCCGAAGGCTCGGAGCCCGCTTAAGGGCCAGGAAAGGCTAGCGTGCGCTGGGGGCGGTGGGGCAGGACGCCACAATCTTCATGCTGTATACAAAAGGCCCCCGCTGTGTCCTCTACTGGTCTGCTCGCTCACGAGCTTGCCGCGCGATCTCCGCCCAAGCGCGCTTCGCCCTTATCAGTCGCGCCAGAATGGCGACCGTGGCGGAGCGCCATCCCTTAATCAGCCCATAAATCAGAGCCACTATGCCCACCAAACTAGACGAACGGCGGCGTACGCAGCGGCCGGAACATTTTGTCCTTCTCTAAGGCGGCGGCCCACCGTGAGCATCAACCCGTCTAGGGCATACATCGGAGACAGGAAAGTCTCAATGCGCTTCGTTCAGGTCAAGGCTGGGCAGTAGAATACCGGTCCCAAAGCACCCACCCCCGACACACCTCTTGGGGCGATGCATCGGGGGCAGGGGACGCGTTAGTCAGTGAAGGCTGTGCCGGCTTTCCGGGCGGCTGCTATGGCTTGGGCATGCCCATGGAAGACGTGCCATTCGCCCTTAGCTGCAGCCTTGCGTAGTGCCGGGTAGTCGGCGTCGTCGACATGCTCAAAGTAGGTGTCAAGGGTCAGCCCATGCTGCCTAAGCACGTTGCGCTCCAGATGCTGCTCGAATGCAGCCACGACCACAGCCGCTTCAACCTCCTCGATCCCAAAGGCTTCCCCAGTCGGGATTTCTCCAGTCTCCACGAAGGCGTCAACAATGAACTGCTGTTGGGGTTCGCTGTGAGTGTCCCTGAAGCGGTCAAGGCTCTGGTCGGCCATGCGCACAAACTCGGCATACTGCTTCTCTTCCTTCTGGTCGGCTGTCAGTTCATCGTCGTCGGTCTGGTCGCCCACGGTGGGCAACTCAGGGGCCGAAGCCCCGTCGTCACTCTCGGCCCCCGTGGTTACCTGAAAGAATAGCCGTAGGGGACCAGAGCTGCGTTCACAGCCGCGACGTAGTCGCCCTGGCTGATCTCCCCACGTGCCGCCATGTCCTTGGCCTGCTGGGGTCCCAACTGGATGCCACCAACGGTCACCGCAAGCTGATCCACAAGGACCTGCGGCGCTGAGCCATTCATGGGCTTAGCCGCTGCTACCTGAGCCTTCTGGCTCTCGTTCAGCGCCTGCCCGGTGTTGATGCCAAGGCGCTTAGCCTGAAGCTGTTGATTTGCCCGAAGGCCTGCTTCCGTTTGCGCCGCGATCTGCTCTTGAAAGGCGGCTTCCTTACGATCCTTCTCGGCCTGCTCATGGTCGCGCCGCATCTGGTCCACGCGGTCTTCAAGGCCCTGTCGGTCCCGTGCTTCCTGCCCGCGAATGTCGATCTGGTTGCTGTTGATCTGGAGCCCGGAGGCCTTGCTGAAATCGTTCATAGTGTTCGTTCCTTCTGGTCGTGATGGATCGCCCCGGCGCGTCATTGCTCCGGGTGCGGTATGTCGGTCTTGTGGTGGCTGGGTCAGCGCCTTAGGGTGAACCCAAAGGTCATCGTCTGTAGGCCTTCTGGACGCGCGCTAAGGCCGGTTGGGGTCGTTGCTCCGGCAAGACCATCGCTGGCTCCGGCGACCCTTCCACGCGGCGCCGTGGGTCTCATAGACATCTCGGCAATACGCCGTGCGACTGCCACGGCCTCAAGCTCGGGATAGCCGTAGACTTCAAAGCATCGTTCAGCAGCCGTGTTGAAGCTCTGGGTCCATTCGATGCCGATCCCCGGCAGTCTCCGGTCTAGCTGCGAGATGGTCTCCCAGTCATCGGCCTTGATCCATTCGACCAAGGCAAGGGCTGCCTCTCGCGTGGGATAGGTCGCAGCCCAGTCACGCCGCCTGATGTCATCGAACGTCATGCCCGGTCACCCTTGGCGGTCATCCGACCCATTCGGTAGAGATACGCTATTGGCGAGCCCTCGGGGTTCTCGATCTCGTCCACGGTGAACGGGTCGAGGGCACCCATGGCAACCAGCCGCTCCATAGTCTGGTGATACTGCTTCACTTGCTCGGGGCTCATCGCCCGCCACTCCTCCTTCTTCGGTTGGATCACGACACCCTCGGCAGTCTTCCGCCTCTGGTCTCGCCGCTGCTTCGCTTCCTTCAGTGACTTCGTTCGGCGCATCTTCGCGCGCTGTGAAATGGCCTCGTCAGGTATCACCCGCTGGCCCGGTAGGTGGTCGAGCGTCAACCGTTCCCGGCCCCCTCGCTCGGCCCGTTCATCGTCGTGGTTATTTCTCTCGTTCTTGCGCTTGGCATCGTGACGGACCTTGGCCTCAGCAATCTTGCCCTCGACCATAGTCTGCCACTCTTCCGGCTTGTAGCTTTCGCTGTCGGTCGAGGTCATGACGAGATGGACCACCTGTCTGTCAGTTAGGTCCTTGACGTCGGCCACATGGTCGAGGATGGCCCATAGCGACGGCAGATAGGTCTGATCCCCAGCCGCATTCCTTGGCCCCGTCCACGACGCTCCAAGCCGGTGTTCGTGAAGTGGTCGACCCTCGGGGTGGCTGTCCCGGTAGGGCGCAAGGAAAGCCGTCACGACATGTTCGGTAACGTATTGGTCATGGAGCCCGTTCGGGTCCCATCCGGGCTGACGTAGGGTCGCCAGCGCCTTCTCATCGGTAGTCATTTTTCGACGATGTAACTCCTTGTGTAATGTAGGTATCCAGTCGGATGACGATCATGGTGACGTAGTCAGGGAACGCCCGAAGGCGGACCAATTGGGGACATAGGGGAACCCTCGGGTTGAAGACCACCGAAGGGAGAGACCAAGGAGGGAAATCCCCAGTCCGGGTTCAATTCGAAGTCCAACCGCAGGTGTCAATCATGAATGGAAGGTGGCGTGCTTGGTCACGGAAGAACCTTCAGCTTCCAAGCCTTCCATGCCCTGATCTGGTCCGCTCGGGTGTTCACATGCAGGGAAACCATTCGGGGCGATGCTCCGGTGATCCTGCAGATGTCGACCTGGGGGAGGTCAGGGAAGTGGTCGGACAGGAAGCAGACTTCCATCTGAGGTGTCATTTCTGACCGACGAGAAGCCTTGAAGCTGTCGAGGCATTCCTTGGCCGTTATGACGATTGGGCTTGAAGCGATCTCAGACGCCATGGTCTTGACCGCATCCTCCCACCTGAGGTCGGCCCAAGATTGGCCCTCCGGCGATAGGACATCGAAGGGATAGCTCCCCGCCTTCCTTGGATAGATGCGCTTGCCGAGACCGGCTTTGACGGCTTCGTCCGTAAGGCGTCTTCGGGCTACCCGAGAGTGCCCTGACTTAGACACCTCAAGGTGTTCTTGGAGTAGCCCGAGGTGGGACAAGACTGCTCGGACTTGCCGAGTTCCGACACCCTTCAGGATGCCGTATTCAGTCACGGTGACCCAGTTGCCGAGTGAGACGGTGTCGAGGTCGCCGGTGGTTCGGTCGAGTAGTTCGGTCGTGTATTCCATTGCTCCTTTGTTGGGTGGTCGAAGAGGCTGTCCCCATGGAAATGCACGGATAAGGACAAACGCGCCTCACCAAAGCTGACCCGCCAAGTGCCACGTCCAGTCGCCCCGGAAGGAGCAAACAAGGCAACAGGCAATCGCAATGCAGGGGAGAACCGCGCGGGTCAGCTTGGGGGAGGAGCGTTGGATAGGTGCTGATGGTGGCCGTTGTCAGTCGGTGACGACGCGCGTTCATCGTGCTGGTGGCATTGGAAGCCGCCTTCGTAGTGCTAGTGGTGTGGCTTGTCGTCAGCCAGCGGCTGTCAGAACCTTCTGGACCGCTGAAGGTGAGCACCCGGCTTCCTTTGCAATCTGCCTCACAGAGCGCCCGTCAGCCTTCAGGGCCCTGATCAGGGCATGGTCGAGCGTCACCGGCCTGCCGGTCTTCCATGGCTCGCCTTGGGCCGCTGCCTTTGCCTTCGCCTTGGCGATGCCTTCCATCTGGCGCTCCTTCCGAAGGGCCGTCTCAAACTCGGCGATGCTGGCGAGGATACCAAAGACCAGCTTGCCCGTTCGGGTGGTGGTGTCGAGCGAGGCGTCGTCCAGCACCTTGAAACCAACGCCCTTCTTGTCGAGCGTCCCGACGATCTGGTGGAGGTGCGCCGCTGATCTCGCCAGACGGTCCACCTTGGTCACCACGAACACGTCACCCTCACGGGCAAACTCCAGAGCCTTCTCAAGCTCGGGCCTCGTCTCGTCCAAACCAGACCGCTTCTCGCTGAAGACCTTTTCAGCACCGGCAGCCGCAAGCTTCTCAAGCTGGGTGTCGAGGTCTTGGCCAGTGGAGCTAACGCGAGCATAGCCGATGATCATGTGTGCACTTTCCTCTAAGAGAATTGGTGTACATCACTTAGTGGACGATTGGTGCACATGTCAAGCATCGTGTTCACGAAGGTATAGGTTTGTGGACAGGACAGAATGGGTCGCCGCCGTAGCGCGTGGGAGCTAAGGACCACTCAAGGACGGCGGAGGGGTGCCGTTGTGGTGAGACCTAGGCGCACATGATAGCGGCGCGCGGTGTCGTCCCTCACGTTCATCCGAACTTCAGCGAGAGCGGCATGGGCTTGAACCATTTCGACGCGGGTTTCGCCGAGGGTGCGGCGAAGCACGGTAGCCAGGACGATATGGAAGGCTGGGTCATCGGTCATGAGGCACTCTACACCTATTTCCGACAAACCACCCCGCGCCAAGCGTGGCAACAAAGGGGGTACGGGGGGTCGGCGCGCGTGCCAGTTATCCGATCACCCGCTCAGAAATTTCTGCCAAATATTCCGACCCCATATGGGCCTTCGGTCCCGCATTGACATCGCCTTCGTTCCGCTAGAATGATCCTGAAAAAATCAGTGCAGAGGACGACATGCCGATAACACAGCTAGCTAACGGCACCTTCGAACCTGAAGAGATAGCCGTTCTCCAGGAAATGTTCTG
>NZ_RZPQ01001220.1:0-1022 GCF_003999135.1 Mesorhizobium sp. M7A.F.Ca.CA.004.06.1.1
AGCCTCGACTTTGCGCGAGCCCATGCCGATGGCGAGCGCACCATAGGCCTTGCCGGCCGACATTTGCGGGCGCAGGAACGAGGCGCCGTCCTGGCGCTGGAAGGCGACCAGATGCCCGCCGGCGTCGAGCACCGAGACGCCAAGCGGCTTAAGCTTGAGATCGGAGCCCTTGGCAAAGGCGGCATCGATGATTTGCCTGGCTTTTTCGAGCGGCAGTGCGGTCATGGCGGTCTCCTGTCTGAAAGGCGTCGATCATCGACCGTCGACGGGCGAGATAACATCCCGGTTTCGGTTGAAATTGCTTCGCGTGAAGAGGTGGGAAGGAAGCGACCGTCACAGCCTCCGGATAGGAGTTGGTGCCTGTGCGGCTTCAGGTCATTTTTTCTTGGCGCGGGCCGGCTTCTTGGCAGGTTCCGCTGGCGCGTTGGCGAGGTCTTCGGCTTCCTTGGCGAGACGCAGCGCCCGCAGCTTGTTGGTCTTGGCCTGGCGGGCGTCGCTCTCGGCGACGTATTCGGCCATCGCCTTCTGGCGGACGGTTGCCGCCTCTTCCTGCTTCTTGAAGCGCAGGTCGGCGCGTGCGCGGGCAGCATCCCGAGAGTTCTCAACCAAGACCTTATCCAATCCCGTGAATTGTGATTTTCCGCTTCTTCTAGCAGAGCCGGCCCCCAAACGGGAAAATAAGTTGGTCAAGCGGCAGAGTCGGCGGCGAGAGCCTTGCTGGCAACCAGGGCTTCATAGGCGGCCTGCAAGGTGGCGCGGACAGAAGGACCCGAGGCGGTATCGAGCGGCTTGCCGAGATGTTCATGGCGCAACTCGTCCATGAATTTGTCCCACATCGGCTGTCCGCCCTTTTCCAGAAGTTCGGCGCGGATCGAGAGTTCTTCGCTGACCGGCAGCCAGACGCGGCCCCAGGCGCCAAGATGGGCCAGGATCGGCACCAGCGTGATCGCCATTTCGGTCAGGCTGTAGATCGCCTTCTGCTTGTGCGAGGGGTCGTCGGCTTTGGTCAGCATGCCCAGTTC